>JAGNHB010000007.1:1026-142093 GCA_018001935.1 Acidobacteriota bacterium | reverse complement strand
CCACTTTACCGCCGCTTTTGCTCTATCACCCCCCTCGCACAAGAATGCCGGCTGTCTCTGAAACGCTTCAAAACCTCTCACCGCGCCCCTTTTGGCCCTGCTTGTCCTCATGATGCGAAACCGCTGTAGCCCTGCACCCGGCCTTGACTTATGGCCTCACATCGGTTAACGTACATCTTTCGGCGCACACCTGTCCCCACCGGGAGGTCGGCTGCGGGTCCGGAGAGAGGAAGCGATGAGTCACGAAACGATCATGTGGATTGTCTTCACGGTGGTGGTGCTGGGGATGCTGGCCATCGACCTTTTCGTCTCCCACCGGAAACCCCACGCGGTGATGCTCAAGGAATCCCTGATCTGGACCGCCATCTGGATCGCCGTGGCCCTGCTGTTCATGGCGGGCGTGGCCTACGAACTCGGGCGCGTCAAGGCCATGGAGTTCCTGGCGGGCTACCTCATCGAGAAGTCGCTGAGCGTGGACAATCTCTTCGTCTTCCTCCTGATCTTCTCGTACTTCAAGGTGGAGCCCCGCTACCAGCACGAGGTGCTCTTCTGGGGGATCCTCTCGGCGCTCGTCATGCGGGCGGTCTTCATCTGGGCGGGCGTGGCCATCATCCAGAACTTCCACTGGGTCATCTACGTCTTCGGCGGCTTCCTGGTGCTGACGGGGATCAAGATGGCGGTGCACCGGGACACGGAGATCCACCCCGAGAAGAACCTGGTGATCCGGTTCTGCCGCAAGCTCCTCCGGGTCACCCCCGACTACGTGGGGGGGCGGTTTTTCGTGACCCGGGAGGGGAAGTGGTGGGCCACGCCCCTCTTCATCGTCCTGATGGTGGTGGAGACCACCGACATCATCTTCGCCGTGGACTCCATCCCCGCGGTGCTGGCCATCTCCACGGACCCCTTCATCGTCTACTCGTCCAACGTCTTCGCCATCCTGGGCCTCCGCGCCCTCTTCTTCGCCCTGGCGGGGATCATGGAGATCTTCCACTACCTCCACTACGGGTTGGCCGTCATCCTGACCTTCGTGGGCGTGAAGATGATGCTCCCCGAGCCCTACAAGATCCCCATCGAGGCCGCACTGATCACCGTGGGCGCCATCCTGGCCGCCTCGGTGCTGGCCTCCATGATCTGGCCGAAAGCGAAGGGCGAGTCTGAGGCGAAGCCTCGTAAATCCCGGCAGAAAAAGGCGAAAACAACATGAAACGCATCCTCGTGACGGGCGGAGCGGGCTTCATCGGCTCCCACCTGTGCGAACGGCTCCTCCAGCGCGGCGACGAGGTGGTCTGCCTCGACAACTTCTTCACCGGCCGAAAGCGCAACATCGCCCACCTCCTGGGCGACCGGACCTTCGAACTGGTCCGGCACGACATCGTCGAGCCGATCCTTCTGGAGGTGGACCAGGTCTACAACCTGGCGTGCCCCGCCTCGCCGGTGCACTACCAGTTCAACCCGGTCAAGACCGTGAAGACCAACGTCATGGGCACCATCCACATGCTGGGCCTGGCCAAGCGCGTGAAGGCCCGCTTTCTGCAGGCTTCCACCAGCGAGGTTTACGGCGACCCGGCCGTCCACCCCCAGGTGGAATCCTACTGGGGCAACGTCAACCCCATCGGGATCCGGAGCTGCTACGACGAGGGGAAGCGGGTGGCCGAGACCCTCTCCATGGACTACCACCGCCAGAACGGGGTGGACGTGCGGATCGTCCGCATCTTCAACACGTACGGCCCCCGCATGAACCCAGACGACGGCCGCGTGGTGAGCAACCTCATCGTCCAGGCCCTTCGAGGGGAGCCCATGACCCTCTACGGCGACGGGAGCCAGACCCGCTCCTTCTGCTACGTGGACGACCTCGTGGAGGGCCTGATCCGCATGATGGACCTCGAGGGGGACTTCACCGGGCCCGTCAACCTGGGCAACCCCGGCGAGTTCACCATCCGGGAACTGGCGGAGCGGATCCGGGCAATGACGGGGACGGCGTCCACGCTGGAGTTCCACCCCCTGCCGCAGGACGACCCCGTGCGGCGACGCCCGGACATCGGCCTGGCCCGGGCGAGACTCGGGTGGGAACCCGCCGTTCCCCTGGCCGAGGGCCTGGAGCCCACCGTTCGTTACTTCGACAAGCTTCTGAGCGAGGAGGGGACGCGATGAGCCGGGTGCTGGTATCGGGCGGGGCGGGGTACATCGGGAGCCACACCGTGCGCCTTCTCGTGGAGGCGGGGCACGACGTGGCCGTGGCGGACAACCTCTCCACGGGCCACCGGGAGGCTATTCCGGCCGACATTCCCCTGATGGGAATCGACCTTCGGAAACGGGAACCGGTCCGGGAGGCCTTCCGGGTGTTCCAGCCCGAGGCGGTGATCCACTTCGCCTCCCACTGCTACGTGGGGGAGTCGGTGGTCAACCCCCGGAAGTACTTCGAGGACAACCTGGGCGTCGCCCTGAACCTCCTGGGCTGCATGGTGGACGAGGGGTGCCGGAACATCATCTTCTCGTCGTCGGCGGCCACCTACGGCGACCCCGTGCAGGTCCCCATGCCCGAGGAGCACCCCCAGGACCCCGTGAACCCCTACGGTGAGTCCAAGTTCTTCATCGAGCGGATCCTGCGGCGTTACGACGCGGCGTACGGCATCCGGTACGCCGCCTTGCGATACTTCAACGCCGCGGGGGCACACCCCGACGGCACCCTCGGGGAGAGCCACGCCCCGGAGACCCACCTGATCCCCCTCATGGCCCGGGCGGCCCTGGACGACGCCTTCACCCTCACGGTCTACGGCGACGACTACCCCACGCCCGACGGTACCTGCATCCGGGACTACATCCACATCCTCGACCTGGCCGACGCCCACTTGCGGGCCATGGACTGGCTGGCCGCCGAGGACCGCAGCCTCGCCGTGAACCTGGGGACAGGGTCCGGCTTTTCCGTCAAGGAGATGGTGGGGAAACTGGAATCCATCGCGGGACGTCCCGTCAAGCGGGTGACCGGCCCCCGCCGCCCCGGCGACCCGCCGAGCCTGGTGGCGTCCGGCGAGAAGGCCCGCTCGCTCCTGGGTTGGGAGTGCCGGCACTCCTCCATCGAGACGATCCTCGAGACCGCCTGGCGCTGGCACCTCGCCCCGGCTTTCTGACCACTGATTCAAGGGACACTAACCACTAATCTCACTGATCCGCACTAATCCGGAGGGAAGACTGGAGAGGCATTCGGGTGAAGACATGGGTTAGTTCATCTCCTCGCGCTCGATCTTCCCGTCACGGAGGTGGATGACGCGCTGGGCGTGCATGGCCACGTCCTTCTCGTGGGTGACCATGACGATGGTGTTGCCGCGGCGGTGCAGCTCCTTGAACAGGGCCAGGATCTCGTCGCCGGTCCTGGAGTCGAGGTTGCCCGTGGGTTCGTCCGCCAGGAGGATGGAGGGGGCGTTCACCAGGGCCCGGGCGATGGCGACGCGCTGGCGCTGGCCGCCGGAGAGTTCGTTGGGCTTGTGGGTCATCCGGTTGGTCAGGTCCACGCCCTCGAGGGCCTTCTCGGCCATCCGGCGGCGCTCCCGGGAGGGAATCCCGCTGTAGATCAGGGGAAGTTCCACGTTCTGCAGGGCGGTGGAACGGGCCAGCAGGTTGAAGGTCTGGAAGACGAAGCCGATCTCCTTGTTCCGGATGGCCGCCAACTCGTTGTCGTCCATCTGGGACACCAGCTGCCCGTTGATGAAGTAGTCGCCCTGGGTGGGGGTGTCCAGGCAGCCGATCAGGTTCATCAGGGTGGACTTCCCCGAGCCCGAGGGCCCCATGATGGCCACGTACTCGTTCCGGCACACCTCGAAATCCACCCCCTGGAGAGCGTGGATCTCCACGGAACCCATCTGGTAGGTTTTCCAGATCTTCTGGGTCCGGATCACGACGTCCCGTTCGCCCATGGCTACTCCTCCCGGCCGGGCGCCTTGTCGGCCCCCGGCCCTTCGCCGGCTTTCTTCTTGGTGACCTTTTCGCCGTCCTTGAGCGTCCGGAGCGTCTTGAAGGTGCCCACCACGATCTCGTCCCCGGGCTTGACCCCGCCGGTGATCTCGATCTTGGAGGCCCCGGTGATCCCGGTGGTCACGGGGGTGAAGACCACGGTGTCGCCCTTGACCAGGAAGACACCCTGTTTCTCCTTCAGGTTCTCCTTGGGGGCCTTCGGCTGACCCTCCTCCCGGGGTTTCTCCTCCTCCGGTTTCTTGTGGATCACGTTCCCCTGGGCGTCCAGTTCGACTTCCCGGCTGACCAGCGCCTGGAGCGGGACGGCGGGGACGCCCTTCTTGGTCCCCGTGGTGATCTCCACGGTGGTGGAGAGACCCGGCCGGAGATTGGGCGGCGGGTTGTCCAGCTGGACGACGACCTTGAAGTCCTTCGCCTCGGTGCCCCCGCCGATGGTCTGGCCGGCGGTGATGGCGCTGTTCCCGATCTCGGTCACGTGGCCCTTGAGCACCTGGTCGGGAAGGGCGTCGACCTTCACGTCCGCCGGTTGCCCGACGGTCACGTGGATGATGTCCGTCTCGTCCACCTTGACTTCCGCCTCGATGATGGAGAGGTCCGCGATGGTCATGAGGGTGGCCGCGGGGTTGTTCAAGTTCCCGGGGACGGCCCGCTCGCCCTTCTCCACGTTCAGCTTGGTGATGACGCCCGTGAGAGGGGAGAGGAGGATGGTCTTGTTGAGCAAATCCTCGGCCTTGACCAGTTGGGCCTGGTAGAGGTCCACCCGCTTGAGCGCGGCCTTGTGGCCGTTCCGCATCTGCTGGATGCTCAGGTTGGACACCTCGATGCGCGTCCTGAGCTGGTCGATCTGGGCCTTGGCGGAATCGACGCGGCTCTGGGCGACGCGCAGAAGGGCCTCGGCCACGTTGTACTCGTCCTCGGAGATCAGTTTTTCGTGGTAGAGGGTCTTCTTCCGGTCGAAAGTGAGCTTCTCGCGGTTGAGGTTCGCTTCCGCCTGGGCCAGGTCGGCCTCGGCGCTCTTCATGTTCGCCTGGGTGATGGCGACGTTGAGCCTGGCTTCCTCGATCTGTTTTTCGGTCTGGGACGCTTCCTGCTCGGACGCTTCCTTCTGGAACCGGGCGGCCCGGGTCTCCGCTTCCGTCTGGATGGGGTCGATCTTCATCAGGACGTCGTTCTTGTTGACCGTCGCCCCCTCGCTGACGTACAGCGCGGTGATGACCCCGGGGATCTCCGACTGGAGGTTGACGTACTGCTTGGGCTTGATCTCGCCCGAAGCGGTCACCTTGGCCACCAGCTCCGCCTCGACCTTCACGGTGTCCACCTCGACCTGCGGGCCCTGGTTCCCCCGAAGCGCGGACATCACCATCATCAGCAGGACCAGGAACACGATGCTGCCCGTCACGGTCAGCCAGACCCAGCGTTTCTTCTTCTTGTTGGCCATGAAACCTCCGGCATCGATGATCAAATGACCAATACGGAGGCGGGCCGGAAAAAGTTTCATGCAAGGGCGGGTGCGGCCCCGCCGCGCGGCTCCCGTCTACTTCGGCGGAGAGGCCTCCGGCAGGGCGGCGGCGACCTGCACGGACAGGAAACGGAGGACCTTTTCGGGGTCGTGGGCGCCGTCTTTCTCCAGCACCCCGGTGGACTGGGTGCAGAGGGTCCGGCCGTCGCCGTCCAGGACCACCAGGGAGGGGAGCCCGTAGTCCCGGATCCCGAACCGGTTCACGAAGTCCCGGTTCAGGAGCTTCTCCCGGGTCTCCCCCACGTCCACCATCACCAGCACGAAGTGCTTTTTCAGGTAAGCGGAGACCGGCCCGTCCTCCCGGAACAGGGCGTGGAGCTTGTGGCACCACGGGCACCAGTTGGCGCCGAACATCAGGAGGACACGGCGGTCCTCGGCTTTGGCCGTTCGCAGGGCGGCGTCCATCAGGGCTTTCACGTCGGCCTGGGGGTCGTAGATGGGCGGCCGCGGGGGGGGCGCCGCCGACTGGGCGCAGAGGGATGCCCCGGCGAGACCGGTGAGAAGGGCCAGGGCGACGGGGCGTGCGAAGCGGAGAACGTGCATCACGGGGACCTCCTGAATCTTGGGCGGTGCGGCGCCGGCGAGGGACCGGACGAAGCCGCATGTTACCAGATGCGGGGGGAGGTGGGCAAGGGCCGGGGCGTCGCGGTTTTCAGGCGACGGGAAGCGTTTCGGAGGGATCGTCGACGGGGGGAAGCAGGTCCCCGCCGGGCGGCCGGTCCGGCTTGCCGGGCAGGATCGGGCGGGTCGACTCACCCCGCGGGAGTTCGAGGATGAAGGTTGCCCCGTGGCCGGGGACACTTTCCACCAGGATCTGGCCGTTCTGCATCTCCGCGAGGCATTTCGAGATGGAAAGGCCGAGGCCGGTGGAAGGCTCGCCCCCGGTCGGCTGCGCGGAGAGGCGCTGGAACTTCCCGAAGAGGCGCTTGAGGTCCTCCTCCGAGAGGCCGGGCCCCTCGTCCTTCACGGCCACCCTGAGCTTGCCGGTGTTCTCGTCGATCGAAACCTCCACGAGGATGCTCGCCCCCTTGGGGGAGTACTTGACGGCGTTGCTGAGGAGGTTGTCGATGATCTCCCGGGTGCGCTCGGCATCGCACTCGGCGAAGGAGTCGGGACCGGCCTCGAAGGTGATGCGCTGACGCTTCCTGTGGGCCTGCTCCTCCTGGCGCTCCACGCAGATACGGGCCAGTTCGGAGACATCCTGGCGGGTGACGTTGAGAATGAGCTTCCCGGACTCGATCTTGGAGGTGACCAGGAGGTCGTTGATCAGGCTGACCATCGACTTCGAGGCCTGGTAGATCATGTTGATGTAACGCTGGCTCACCGGGTCCTGGGGGATCTTCTCCCGGATCAGTTCGGAGTAGCCCAGGATGGCCTGGAGGGGGTTCTTCAGGTCGTGCGCGGCGATGTTGAGGAGTTCGCCCTTCATCTGGTTCACCTCGACCAGCTCCCGGTTGAGGTGGATCAGGTCGGTGGTGCGGCGCTCCACCATGGCCTCCAGTTCCTTCTGGCGACGGCGGAGGCGGACGAGCCGGAACCGGTGGGCGCAGATGGCGAGGAGGGTGACCCCGGCGGTGCACAGCAGCACGAACCACCCGGTCTGGTGGAAGAAGGGGCGGATGGTGAGTTCGAGGGTGGCGGCCTGGGGGTTCCACAGCCCGTCGTTGTTGCAGGCGATGACCCGGAACACGTACTTCCCCGGCGGCAGGTTGGTGTACGCGGCCGAACGGGCGGAGACCTCCTCGCTCCAGTCGTGGTCGAAGCCTTCGAGCTTGTACTTGAACCGGACGTTCTGGGGGACCAGGAAACTGAGCGCGGTGAAGTGGATGTCGATTTTTTCGGTCCCCGGGTCGAGGGTCAGGGGAGCGGAGACCGGGTAAATCGTCCCCCGGGCCATCAGGCTCTCGATCCGGACGGGGGGGGGGATGGGATTGGTCCGGGTGTTCTCGGGGTCGATGACCACCACGCCGTGCAGCGTCGGGAACCAGAGCCGGCCGTCGAGGCCCCGGTAGCCGGCCGGTTGGGCGGGCCCGCCGCAGGTCAGGGCGACCGTCCCGTCGGCGGTCTCGTAGGTGGTGCACTGCAGCTTGATGAGACGGCCCTCCGCGTAGTCGATCAGGTCCCGCTTGGACACGAAGAAGATCCCTCGGTTGGAGTTCATCCAGATCCGGCCGCGGGAGTCCTCCAGGACCTGGAAGATCTGGTCGGACATCAGCCCGTCCTTCCAGGAGAAGGTCTGGAAACGGCCCTTGTGGAACCGCTTGAGCCCCCCCTCGTTGGTGCCCAGCCACAGGGTGCCCTGGGGGTCGGGGTAGATTGCCCAGATGGCGTTGTGGGCCAGGCCCTGCTTCTCGCCGTAGGTGGTGATCCGGCCCTTGTGGAAGTGCATCAGGGTCCCGTTGTAGGCGCCGACCCAGAGGTCCCCGAGATGGTCGCGGACGATGGTGTAGATGAAATCGTCGGACAGCCCGGTTTTCTCGTTGAGGACGGTGATCTTCCCGTTCTTGAGGATGTTGATCCCCCCGCCGTTGGTGCCGGCCCAGACCGTTCCGTCGGGTTCCACCAGGATGCAGCGGACGATGTCGTTGGAGAGCCCGTTCTTCCGGGAGTACGTGGTGAGGGTCCCCTTGGCGAAGTGGACCAGGCCGCCGCCGTAGGTGCCGAACCAGAACGTCCCGTCCGGCGCCTCGGCGATGGAGACGATCCGGTTGTTGGGCAGGCCCTCCGCCTTTCCGTAGGTCCGGAAAACCTCGTTTTCCATGTGGACGACGCCCCCGCCCATGGTCCCGATCCAGACCCCCCCGCCCCCGTCGGCGAAGACGCTTCGGACCAGGTCGACGGGGAGGCCGTTGCGGGAGCCGTAAACGGAAAAACGGCTGTCCTTGAGGCGGTTGATGCCGTTGTTGTAACTCCCGACCCAGAGGCTGCCCTCCCGATCCTCCAGGAGGGCCCGGATGGAGTCGTCCGCCAGGCCGCGCCGCGAATCGATGAAGGAGAATTCGCCGTTCTTCCAGCAGCTCAGCCCGCCGTCGTCGGTGCCGATCCACATGACGCCGTAACGGTCGCGGTAAACCGTGCGGATGAAGTTGCTCGGCAACCCCGGAGAGGAGATCGGGTTGAAACGGCTCCCGTCCTCCAGGATGGTGAGGCCCTGGGGGGTCCCCACCCACAAACGGTCCGACATGTCGAGGGCCAGGCCGTGAATGGAGTCGGACGGCAGGCCGTCCCGCGACGTGAAAACCCGGAACTTGCCCCGGTCCATCCGGTAGAGGCCGCCGCCGTTGGTCCCGATCCACAGCACACCGTCGGCCGTTTCGCAGAAGCTGGAGACGTGCCCGCTGTAGAACCCCTCCCGCTCGCCGAACTGCTGGAACTGGACCCCTGAGAAGCGGTTCATCCCCCGCGTGGTGCCGATCCAGAGATATCCCTGGCGATCCTCGAAGATGGACAGGATGAACTGGCTGGTCAACCCGTTCTCCTCGGTGAAGAGGGAAAACTTGCCGTCCCGGTAGCGGAGCAGGCCGTTCGGCGTGCCGACCCAGAGGTTCCCGGCCTTGTCGGTGTAGAGCGCCATGATGCCGTTGTTCTTCATTTCCGGCGTGTTGGCCTTGGAAAAGAGGGAGAAGGCGACCCCGTCGAAGCGGACCAGCCCCTCGTAGGTCCCGAACCAGAGGTACCCCTCGTCGGTCTGCGTGATGGAGAGCACCGAGTTGTGGGGGAGCCCCTCCTTCGTGGACCAGTCGTCGATGAGGTACTGGGTGATCCGCTTGCCGGGATCCAGGGCGAGGGCGGGCCCGCAGAAGAGGAGGGCGAGCAGGGCGCCCCGCAGAATGGCGGCGAACCGTCGAGTTTCACGGGGGATACGAGAGTATCGATGCGATCCCGGCCTTCGACGTAACATGCCTAAAGCATACCCGATCTGCAGCGGATTTTCAATCACTTTTCCGTCTGGAGGCCCAGCAGGTCGCAGATGAAGCCGAAGAGCCCGGTGTTGTCGTGGACACCGGCGAAGGACCCGCTGTTGCGTCCCCTCGCGTACAGGGGCACGACCCCCGCGGAGTGCTCCGAGGACCCGTAGGACGCGCCCGAGTACTCGCCCGGGCGGATCCGGCTGGTCTCCCGCCGAAATTCCACCTGGGCGGAGTCTTCGGGATTGCGGACCGTCAGCTCCCCGGTCTCGTGGTCCGCGGTGACCACCACGAGGGTCTCGTCCCACGAACTGTTCTTTTCCACCCACTTCTCCACCACCTTCACCGCGGCTTCAAAGCCCAGCACCTCGTGGATTTCCCGCTTCAGGTTCCCGGCGTGGGCCGCCCAGTCGATGGCGCCCCCCTCGACGAGGAGGACGAACCCGTCCGTGTCCGATTCGAGCAACTGGAGGGCTTTTTCGACCAGGTCCGCCAGTCGGGGCGCGTCCGAGGGGTTTGCCAGGCGGTCGTACTCGTAAGGGAGGGTCACGTCGCCGAAGACGCCGAGCAGGGGGAGCTTTGCGGCCCGTTTCAGATCGCCGGCGTCCCGGGCGAGGTGGTAGCCCGCCTCCTGGGCGAGCTTCTCGAAATCTTTCGGCAGATACTGCATGTCGCCGTTCGCCCCGGCCCCGAGGAAGACCTCGTACCGCGAGGCGAGGAGCTGGCGGTAGATGTCGGGGAACTCCTCGCGGTGGGGCACGTGGGCGAAGGTGGCGGCAGGGGTGGCGTCGGTGATGGGCACGGACGTCACGACGCCGACACTGTAACCCGCCCGGTGCGCCAGTTCGAACAGGGAAGGGATGGGGACGTTCCGGTCGTCGACGCAGAGGGCGCCCCGCCGGTGTTTCTTGCCGGTGTAGAGCGCGCTGGCGGCGGCGGCGGAGTCCGTCACGAGGCTGGAGCCGGCTTGGGTGTAGAGATACCCCGTCACCTTCCACTTCTCGAAGGTCAGGCGATGGTCCTCGTCCGCCGGGTGCATGCCGAAGCGATGGAAGTGCGCGTGGGCCACGGCATCGAACCCCATCCCGTCACCGACCATGAAGATGAAGTTCTTCCGTTCCGCAGCGCCGGCGAAAGAGACGGCCAGGGCCAGGGCGACCAGCAGGCAGGGGAGGGTGACGCGCAGAGCCCCGGGGCCCCGGTCGTCGTTTCGAGGAAGACGGCTCATGTTCACCTCACAGCTGAGAATGGGGATCTGCGGCGCGAAGGGCGTCCGCGAGGGCGTCCCACGCCACTTCCGACTGGGTCCCGTCCGACATGCGCTTGAGGGCGACGACCCCCCGGGCGAGTTCGTTCTCCCCGAGGATGGCGGCAAAGGCGGCCCCCAGGCGGTCGGAAAGGCGCATGTGGCTCTTGAGGCTGCGCGGTTCGAAGTCCAGGGCGACGGTGAAGCCCTGACGGCGCAAGCCCGCCGACAGCTTCAGGGCCTGCTCGAAGGCCGAATCCCCCAGGGGCGCCAGGTAGACCGCGGGGCGGCGGGCGAGTTCCCCCTTGAGCGCCTCCGGCAGGGAGAGGACGAAGCGGTCCAGGCCGAGGGCGAAGCCGAAGCCGTGGGTGGGAGGGCCGTCGAGCTGTTCCACCAGGTTGTCGTAGCGGCCCCCGCCGAGAAGGGAATTCTGCGCCCCCAGGCTCCCGCAGGTGATCTCGAAGGTGGTGCGGACATAGTAGTCGAGGCCGCGGACCATCCGGGGGTTCTCGGTGTACCCCAGCCCCAGGGCGTCGAGGTGCGCCTTGAACCGGACGTGGTGTTCCCGGCAGCCCTCGCAGAGGAAATCCCCGATGCGGGGGAGGCCGTCGACCGGCTCCTGGCACGCGGGGACCTTGCAGTCGAGGACGCGGAGCGGGTTGGTGTCGATGCGGCGGCGACAGTCCTCGCAGAGGCTGCCGGCGACCCTCGACGCCTCCGCTTTCAGCCGCTCGAGGAAGCCGGGCCGGCAGTCCGGGCAGCCGATGGAGTTGACCCAGATGCGGGTGTCGGGAATTCCCAATTCCTGAAGGATGTGGTCGAGCATGTCCAGGGTTTCGGCTTCCACCGCCGGGCTCCGGGAGCCCAGGACCTCCGCCCCGATCTGGTAGAACTGCCGGTAGCGCCCTTTCTGCGGGCGCTCGTACCGGAACATCGGGCCCAGGTAGTAGAGCTTGTGAAGGTGGGCCTCCCGGTCCATGCGGTGCTGGATGTAGGCTCGGGCCACGGAGGCGGTCCCCTCGGGGCGGAGGGTGATGGACAGGCCGTTGCGGTCCTCGAAGGTGTACATCTCTTTCTCGACGATGTCGGTGGCGTCACCGATCCCGCGGGCGAAGAGTTCCGTGACCTCGATGATGGGGAGCCGGATCTCCTCGAAACCGTACCGGTGGAAGGCGCGGGTGCAGGTTTCTTCCACGAAATGCCAGAGCGGGATCTCGGCAGGCAGGATGTCTCGCGTTCCCTTGATGCATGTGATCACGGCGGCCTCCCGGGTTGGCATGGGGGAGCGGCGTCGGCTCCCGAAGCCGCATTGTATGCCGGGACGACGCAAAAGACAAGGCTTTGGGCCGGCGAACGGCGAGCGGCCACCGCCCCGGACCCGCCGACGGGGGGTTGAATGTGCCGTCATCTCTGGTATAATGACCGTTCCGGACGCCCGCCGGCGTGAACGCCCGACCGGGCCCCGAACGAGAGGATGCGAATGAACAAATACCTGACCATGGCCGGTTTCCTCCTGACGATGCTCGCCTGCCCGGGGCCCGGGTGGGCCCCTGCCCAGGACGAGGCGAGGAAGACCCCGGAAGCGACCGGCACGACCCCGGCGGACCCCCGGGGCCAGCCTGCGACACAGCCCGCCCCGAAGGCAGGAAAGGACAAGAACACCCGGAAGAAGCTGAACCCCGAGGAGGACCTCACCAAGCGGTACAAGAAGTGGCTGGAGGAGGACGTCCCCTACATCATCACCGAGGACGAGAAGGACATCTTCCGCAAGCTGACCACCGACGACGAGCGGGACCAGTTCATCGAGCAGTTCTGGCAGCGTCGCAACCCCGACCCGAAATCCTCCCACAACGCCTACAAGGAGGAGTACTACCGCCGCATCGCCTACGCGAACGAGCACTTCTCGGCGGGGATCCCCGGCTGGAAGACCGACCGGGGGATGGTCTACATCAAGTTCGGCCCCCCCACCCACATCGAAGACTACACCTACGGCAGTTCCTACGAGCGGCCGTCCTGGGAGGGGGGCGGGAAGACCAAGCTCTACCCCACCCAGATCTGGGAGTATCGGTACATCCCCGGCGTGGGGCAGGACATCGAGCTCGAATTCGTGGACCTGACCAGCGGGAATCTCTACACCCTCACCGTGGACGCCAACCGCAAGGACCTCCTGCTGCTGTCGGACCCCATGTCCGGCGCCACCGAGAGCGAGATGATGGGCTTCACGGACCGCTTCGCCCGGGTCACGGGGCGGCGCGAGCGGGGCGCCGGGATAGACCCGCACCACAAGCTCCGCGAGAAGGACATGCCCTTCAACAAGTACATGACCCTGGCCAAGGTTTACCAGGCGCCGGAACTCCAGTACAACGACCTGAAATCCATCGTCGGCACCCAGGTCAGCTACGACGACCTCCCCTTCCAGGCCCGCACCGATTACATCAAGATCTCCGAGCAGCAGGTCCTCGTCCCCATCACCGTCCAGATCCACAACAGCGAACTCAAGTTCAAGGACGAGCAATTCTCCTACAAGCGGGCGAAGGTGAACCTGTACGGCATCGTCACGACCCTGAGCGGCCGCTTCGTCCAGGAGTTCGAGGACGACGTGGTGAAGGAGTGCAAGGAAAACGACTACCCGGAGGAGAAGAAAACCTCCTCGCGGTACCAGAAATTCCTCCTCCTCCCCTCGGGGACCTACAAGCTCGGCCTGGTGGTCAAGGACACCCACAGCGGGAAGATCGGCAACACCGAGATCAAGGTGGAGATCCCGGGATTCGACCGCGAGGGGCTGTCGACCTCCTCCCTGATCCTGTCCCGGGACGTCCAGAAGGTGTCGGACCCCGCCAACGACCTGGGGCAGTTCGTGCTCGGCGATCTCAAGGTGGTCCCCGACTTCGAATGCCGGTACACCCGGGCCGAGACGATGTGGATCTACCTGCAGCTCTACAACATGGGGATCGACCAGCAGGCGCTCGAGCCGAGGGTCGACGTGGAGTACGTCTTCGAGAAGGACGGGGCCGTCTTCCTGCGCTACCAGGACTTGCAGGGATCCACCTTCAAGTTCATCGCGGGGGACCGGATCGTCATCGCGGGGAAACTGCCCCTCAAGCGCCTCGAATCCGGAAAGTACCTCGTCCGGGTCATCGTCCGGGACCAGATCTCCGGTTCCTCCATCGAGCGCCTGGGAAGATTCGAAGTCGAGTCCTGAGGAAAGGATGGAAGGAATGACCGACAAACGTAAACGGGAAAGACACGAGACCGTTCACCCCACCCCGACCGGTGAGTCCGGCGGGGGCGAAGCCCGCCGGGTCCCCGTCGAGGGCGGGGAGCCTGAACCGGCCCCCGAGACGGCCGGGGCGGGTTCGACCGAGGCCCCCGCGCCCCCGGAGGACCAACCCGACCTGAAATCCATCTACATCCTGGAGATGGAACGAAAGCTGGCCGCGACGGAGGAACGGGCCCGGGAGATCGAGCGGGAGTACCGCCACGAGGTGTCCCGGATGCGGGAGCGCCTGGACCGCGAACTCGAGCGCCGCGTGGAGGAACACCGGAACCGCATCCTGGTGGAGTTCCTTGAGGTCATGGACAACCTCGAGCTCGCCCTCGAGGCCGCCCGCGGCAAACACGAGGACAGCCCCCTGCTGACGGGCGTCTCCCTCGTTGCGGACATGTTCCTGAAAAAGCTGGAGAACCTCGGGTTGTACGTGTACGCCACCCCCGGGGAGACCTTCGACCCCCGCCTGCACGAGGCCATCCAGGTCCAGACGGTGGATGACCCGGACCAGGTGGGGCGGATCACCTCCGTCTGGCAGCGGGGGTACAAGATCGGCGACCTCGTGGTCCGGCCCGCGCGGGTCTGCGTGGGCGCCCTGGCCCGGCCGGAGTGAAGGCCGGCCGGGACGGCCTCGACCACCCCGGGCGCCCCCGCCGGCGAACCCATGCCCGGAAGCCCTGTCGGAGAACACCCGCAGCGTGAAGATCGGCAATTTCCGAGAAATCCTGGGTGTGGCCTGGCGCGAGCTGAAATCCCACAAGTTTCGCTCCTTCCTCACGGTCCTGGGGGTGACCATCGGGGTCCTGGCGGTGATCTCCATCGCCGCCATCATCCACGGGCTGAACACCAGCGTGATGGACCGCGTGGCGGCGCTGGGCAGCAAGGGGTATTTCGCCACCACCCGGGTGGGTGGGCCCCGTTTCCGCCGCCAGATGGAGGAGGAGCGGCAGCGAAAGGAATTCACGTACGAAGACGTCCTGGCCCTGCGCAGGCACCTCACCCTGACGAAGGTGGTCTCCCCGTTCATGGCCGCCCGCTCGGCCTTCGGCGATCGTTACATCGTCAAGCACCGGGAACAGCGGGCCGAGAACCCCTTCATCCGCGGCGTGGAGGCAAATTTCCCGGAGGCCGTGGGAACGGTCATCGTCAAGGAAGGGCGCTTCTTCACCCCGGTGGAGTCGGACAGGGCCGTCCGCGTGGCGGTCCTGGGCGACGGCATCGCCCGGTCGCTGTTCCCCGTCGAGGACCCCATCGGCCGCGAGATCCGGATCAACGGCATCCCCTTCGGCATCATCGGGGTCCTGGAGCACCAGAAAGGCCTGTTCGGCGGTTTTTCGGAAGACAATTTCGTCCTGGTCCCCTTCGGGACCTTTCACAAGCAGTGGCCCGAGGTGAAGGAGATCACCATCGCCTTCGCCGTGGACGACCCCGGGCGACTCGAGGCGGCCATGAACGAGACCGAGTACGTGCTCCGGAAGGTCCGGAAGCTCCCGCACAGCAAGCCCAACGACTTCGAGATGTTCACGGCCAATTTCCTGGTGGACCTCTGGAACCAGCTCACCTTCGTCCTCTTCGTCATCACCATCGTGGTGGCGTCCATCGGCCTCATGGTGGGGGGGATCGGGGTGATGAACATCATGCTGGTCTCGGTGAAGGAGCGGACCCGGGAAATCGGGGTGCGGATGGCCATGGGGGCCCGGAGACGGGACATCCTTCTCCAGTTCGTGACAGAAGCCGTGACGCTCACCACCGTGGGGGGGGTCGCCGGGATCGCCTGCTCGGCCCTGCTGGTGCTCGGGATCAACCTGGCGGTCCCCGGACTGCCGGCCCGGATATCGACCTTCTGGACTGCCCTCGGGATGGGGGTCTCCGTCCTCGTGGGGCTGACCTTCGGCATCTGGCCCGCCGTGAAGGCCTCGCGGCTCGACCCCATCGAGTGCCTTCACTACGAGTGAGGTCAGAGCTTAAAGCGCGCCACCTCGTCGTCGAGGTCGCGGAGGGCGGACTGCAGGCTCGTCGCCGCCTGGTTCAGCCCCGCTGCCGAGCCGGCGGTGTGCCGGGTCGCGTCGCTCAGGCACCCCACGAGATCCCGGATCTGACGGGCCGATTCCGACTGCGACTGCATCCCTTCGTCCACGGTGACGAAACGGGGCAGCAGGTCCCTGACCTGGGCGAGTATCCGCTCCATCTGCGCACCGAGCCGTTCCACCTCCTCGATCCCGCTCCGGACCATGGCGGCGAAGTTGTCCATGCCGGAGACCCCCGCGCTCACGGCATCCTGCATGTCCGTGATCATCTGCTCGATGTCCTGGGCGGATTCGGCGGTCTGATCGGCCAGCAGGCGGATCTCCCGGGCCACTACGCCGAAACCGAGCCCGGCGTCGCCGGCCTTCTCGGCCTCGATGGCGGCGTTGAGGGAAAGCATGTTGGTCTGGTCGGCGACGCGGGTGATGGCGGTGAGGATTTTCCCGATCTTCGACGTCTTGGTGCGGATGGCGGTCAACCGGGAGGAGATGGTCAGGGCGCCCTCCGAGAGTTCCCGCATCCTCGCTTCCATCGCCTCCAGCCGCTTGCCGCCTTCGTCGGCCAGTTCCACCGTCCCGGCGGCCACGGTGGTCACCTCGCCCATGGTGTGGGCCAGGCGGTCCGACGTCGCGAAGATCTCTTCCACCGCGAGCCGTGTCTGACCGGTGGAGGCGGCCTGTTCGCCCACCGTCGCCTGAAGGGTCACCGCCGCCTCGTCGATCTGGCGGGCGGCGGACCCGACCTGCCGGCCCGCGTTCTGGACCTGGGTCAGGACCTTGTTGAGGCTGGCCGTCATTCCCTGCATGGCCTCGATCAGATGCCCGACCTCCCCGCCGGCCGCGCTGTTCAGGCGGACCGTGAGGTCCCCCGCGGCGATTTGCCGGGCGGTCTCGACGGTGGATTTCAGGGGGCGCGCGATGGAGTTCCCGATGATGTAGAGGCCGAGGAAGGTCAGGAGCACGCCGAGCGCCGAGACGAGGAGGGAACGCCGGAGCGTGGCCAGGACCGGCTCGGTGATTTCCCTCTCGGCCACCCGCATGACCAGGGTCCAGTCGCCGGTCTTTACCGGGCAGCCCGTGTAGAGGTAGGTTTCGCCGTCGGACGGGTCACTGACGGTGTGCACCCCGTTGGACGCGCGGCTGTCGATGCAGCGTCGCAGGATTTCCCGGTACGGCGTCTCGTCGATCTTCCGCGTGTGCAGTTCGGGGTCCGGCGTGGCGGCGATCACGGCCCCCCGCTGGCTGACCAGGAAGAACTCGGCGCTCCGGCAGGGCTTGATCTTGCGGAGGTCCTCCAGGATGAAGTCGAGGGTCCGGTCGACGCCCGTCACACCCTTGAAGCGGCCGTCGATGACGATGGGATAGGTCTGCTCCACCATCAGAACCCCCTCGTAGAGGTAGGGCTCCGTCACCATGGTCAGGTCCTTCGCGCCCGAGAGGAATTTCTCCTTGCAGCCCTGGTAGTACAGGCTGGTCTCCATGTTCACCGGCAGGGCCCACTCGAAGCGCCCGTTGACGTTGTTCAGGACGGCCCCGAACCGTCCCCGGGCGTCGGACCCCGGCTTGCCGGCGTTGGCCTGGTCCTGCCCGTCGGCGTTGGGCTCGTAGATGGTGTAGGCGTCGAAGAAGGCGGCGTTGGCGGACAGGACGTCCCGGACGTAGCCCATGGTCGCCTCCCGTTTCCCGAAGAGCCCGTGGACCTGGGCGAACGCCATGCTCTTCGGCCACGTGACGGCGCTTTGGTTCCCCTTTTCGATCTCGGCGGCCGCCTTGTTGTTGTTGACCTGGATGGTGTGGCGGCTGTCGGTCATCAGGCGTTCGTACATGTCGCCGGTCTGCAGGAAAATGAGAACGGAGAGGGTGAGGAAGGCGATGGACCCCGTGTAGATGAGGATCTTGCCCTTGATGGTGGCGGCGAAGCGAAATCTTCTCATGCACCTCTCCCGCGGCGTGGAGTGAACACCCGGATTGTACGCCGCCGATCTTCGCGGATCAAGTGCAAAGCCGGCGGGGGGAACCCGGCCGCTTCCGGGCGGGGCGGCGGGCCGTGCGCCTGCGCCGCGCGCGAAGAGTCAGAGCCGCGCGCGAAGAGTCAGAGCCGCGCGCGTAAGCAAGCGGTTGCAATTCATGATGACCCCGCAGAAAGTCGCGAGAGGGAGATTTCCCGCGAATAAAACGAAGAGGCGCGAATTTATAACACGAATAATATCTATCAGTTTTTGATTTCTGATTCGCCTTCATTCGCGTGATTCGCGGGCAAAAAAGACTATTTGCGGGGGCGTCGATCTGGGCAGTCCCGCATTTCGGACTCATCAGGGGGAGGGGGCGGCGCCAGGGACGCAGCCGCCAGGTCGGCGGGGGTGTCCACATCCTCGTAAACGCCCGGGTCGTCAACCGCCACCTCGATGACGGGATAGGCGCCGCCGCGCACGAGGTCGCGAAGCGTCCACCCCGGCGGTGCGGCCGTCACCCGGGCCCCCGCGCCGCCGGGGAGGAGGACAGGGTGCCCCCGGCGGCCGTCGCAGCAGGGGACCAGGATGCGGTCCGGGTTCGCGGGGTCGAACGCCCGGACGAGTCGGGCGACGGTGGCCGACCGGATGCCCGGGTGGTCCGCGGGCGACGTGAGGTAGAAGTCGCGAGGGACGGCGGCAGCCGCAAACCCGACCTTCAGCGAGACCGCCATGTCGAGGTGGTGTTCCGGGTTGAACACCGGCCGGGCGGGAAGATCCTCCAGCAGTTTCTCAATTGATTCACGATAATATCCGGTTACAACGATGATTTCCCATTGAAGGCCCTCGGCGTCGTTCCCCAGGCCGTCCCGGAAGGTTTCCACGATCCGCCGGAGGAGCGGGACCCCGCCGACCCGCAGGAGCATCTTGGGCTCGCCCATGCGGGACGACCGACCGGCGGCGGGCAGGATGACGGAATAGGTGGTGCGGGTCATGGGTCCTCTCCGGAAAAGCAGTCGGAGCCGCGACCGTGAGGGAGCGGTCACTTCCTGAAACCCCAAGCGCATGCCGCCTCGCGCCGCGCCGAGGTCCTGGTCGGGTGAACGCCCGTCCCGGCTCCCTCGCCTCAAACATATTCGATTGATCTCGACCCCGATGTGTGGCAAAATACCGCTTTGACGATTCTATTCCTGGAGTTTTCTCATGAAAAAACACCGATTTCCCCTGATGCTGGTGTGCGCCGTGATGCTGTTCGGGACCGTGCTGGCGGATGACGACGACGGCCCCCGGTTCCAGTACGGGTTCAAGTTCGGTCTGGTGCGGAACGGTTTCGAGGCTCTCCCCTCCAGCCCCACCAACCCCTTCTCGGCGGTGAAGGTGGACGGCAAGCTGGGGTTCCTGGGCGGGGCCTTCTACGACATCGCCCTCTTCCGGGGTGGCCAGGACATTTACTTCACCACGGCGGCCGCGTACAAATTTCTGAATTTCAAGGGGGATTTCGCCACCACGGACACGCCGCCCGTCCTGGGCGACTTCCGGGTCTACTTCCACGTCCTGGACCTCCCGGTGGGCGTGAAGGTGGCTTTCAACAAGATGAACGGCCACCCCTACGTGGGCGCCGGCGTCCAGACCGACTTCATCCTGGCCCACAGCCAGTCCACCAACACGACCGGCGTCACCCAGGATTACAACCTCGTCCCCGCCTACAACAGCCGCACGAACGTCGGCTTCTACTTCAACGGCGGTTTCGAGATCCCTTCCTCCTCCTTCATGTACGTGATCGACTTCAAGTACATCTGGTGGGGGCTGGACAATTTCACCGGCGCGGAGACCTTCTACAAGCGCAACAAGGGCGAACTCCAGTTCACCTTCGGCATCAAGATCCACTGAGGACCGCAGCGTCTCCCGCGGGAGACCCGGGGAGGACCGGATGAAAATTTCGACCATCGGCATCATCGGGTGCGGGACGGTGGCACAGGGCGCCGCCCGTGCCATCGCCCAGTCCAAGTTGAAGGTCATTCTGTACGACGATCGCGAGAAGTGGCTCGCCCAGGCCGTGGAGCAGGTGACGCAGGGCCTGGACAAGGACATCCGCCGGTGGGGTATCACCCCCGGCGACAAGAAGGCCATCCTCAAGCGCATCGCCACCACCACCCGGCTCACCGATCTCAAGGCCGCCCAGGTGGTCATCGAGATCCGGGGCCGCCACTTCGACGAGATCCGGGACCAGTTCCTGAAACTGGAGGAAATCTGCTCCGACGAGACGATCCTCCTCATGAACACCACCACCGCCAGCGTCTCCGAGCTCCAGAAGTACCTGAGACGCCCCAAGCGCATGATGGGGGTCCACTTCCTCGTCCCCGTGTCGAAATCCGTGGTGGTGGAGATCATCAAGGGCGAGAAGACTTCCGAGGAGACCTGCGGCACCGTCAAGATCCTCATCGGGACCCTCGGGAAACGGTGTTTCGAAGTGTTCGAGTACCCGGGCTACCTGACGGCCCGCATCATCCTGCCCATGATCAACACCGCCGCCAACGTCCTGATGGAAGGTCTGGCGTCCGCCAAGGAAATCGACGACGCCATCCACCTGGGATTCAACCTGTCACTCGGCCCCCTGGCCATGGCCGACCAGATGGGGATCGACACGGTCCTGGACTCCCTGGACGGGCTGTTCAAGCACCTGGGGGACCCGACGTACCGGGCGTGCCCCCTGCTGCGGCGGATGGTCCGCGAGGGGAAGCTGGGCGTCAAGAGCGGGGAAGGTTTCCACCGGTATGACAGCCAGTACCGGCGGATCGACCTCTGAGGGAGAAGGACCATGATCGTACTGACCCTGAACTGCGGCAGCTCCACCGTGAAGTACAAGCTGTTCGACACCGCTTCCGGGGCGGCCCTCGCCTGGGGCAAGGCGGACCGTATCGGGATGATCGGGGCGGTGTTCGAGCTGGAGCGCCCCGGCGTCCCGAAACTCTCCCGGGAGGACGACCTGTCGGACCACTCGCTGGCGATCGGCGTGGTCCTGCGGATGCTGGGCGCCCCCGAGACCGGCGTCCTCAAGCGGGTCGAGGACATCCAGGCCGTGGGGCACCGCGTGGTCCACGGGGGGGAGAAGTTCACCCACTCCACCCTGATCGACGACGCCGTGATCCAGGTCCTCAAGGACAACATCCAGCTGGCCCCGCTCCACAACCCCCCGAACATCCAGGGCATCGAGGCCTCGCGGGCCATCCTTCCCGGGGTCCCCAACGTGGCCGTCTTCGACACCGCCTTTCACTCCACCATCCCGGAGCACGCGTTCATCTACCCCATCCCGTACCAGCTCTACGAGCAGTACGCCGTCCGCCGCTACGGTTTTCACGGGACCTCCCACTACTACGTTTCCCGACGGGCCTGCGAACTGCTCGGCCGGAAACCGGAGGAGACCAGCCTCATCACCCTTCACCTCGGCAACGGCGCCAGCGCCACCGCCGTCAGGGGCGGGAAGTCGGTGGACACCTCCATGGGCTTCACCCCGCTGGAGGGGCTGGTGATGGGGACCCGCTCGGGGGACATCGACCCCGCCGTCATCCTGCACATCATGGAGCAGGAACAGCTCTCCCTGCTGGAAGCCAACAACCTCCTCAACAAGTTCAGCGGCGTCCTGGGGATCTCGGGGACGTCGTCCGACATGCGCGACCTTGAGGACCTCCACGAGAAGGGGGACCCCCGCGCGACGCTCGCCCTCGAGATCTACGGCTACCGGATCCGGAAGTACATCGGCGCCTACAACGCCGTCCTCGGCGGGACGGACGCCGTGGTCTTCACCGCCGGGGTGGGCGAGAACAGCCCGCTGATCCGGGAGAAGTCCCTCTCGGGCCTGGAGTTCATGGGCATTCACCTGGACCGGGCGAAGAATGGGGAGACCATCCGGGGCAAGGAAGCCGTCATCTCGACACCGGACTCGAAAACCGCCGTCCTGGTGATCCCCACCAACGAGGAACTCGTCATCGCCATGGACACGGTCGAGGTCATCGATCGGAAGCAAAAACCGGAATAGAAAGGCAAGGGAGGTTTCCATGACCCCGAGGCACCGTTCCGCCTGCCGGGCAGGCGCGGGGTGGTTTGTTTTCGTCTGCGCCTGGTTGTCCCTGGCGGCCGCGCCCCAGGATCCATCGGGGACCGGCGCCGAGGTCGTCTCACCGCCCGACGGCGGCTGGCCGAAAATCATCACCTCCGGGACCGCACGGATCAGCTTCTACCCGCCTCAGGTGGAGAGTTGGGAAGGCACCCTGCTGAAGTTCAGGGCGGCGCTCTCGGTGAAGGTCCCCCGGGAGAAAACGGGGGCCGTCAAACCGGGCGACGACGACGCGTCCCAGGGGTACCGCGACGCCTTCGGGGTGGGGTGGTTCTCGGCCCGCACCCTGACGGACCGGGAGCATCGCATGGTCACCATCCAGGCCATGCGCCTGGAGAAGGTCTCGTTCCCGACCCTCTTC
The DNA here is from genome assembly GCA_018001935.1 of Acidobacteriota bacterium. NCBI lineage: Bacteria > Pseudomonadati > Acidobacteriota > Acidobacteriota bacterium. The sequence goes on along the minus strand of JAGNHB010000007.1, from coordinate 119,735 downwards.
GACGACGGGACCGCCTTCGAGCAGACCCTCGCCGACAGCCTTCCCCAGTTCCCGCACACGTTCTCCCTGGACCGGCTGGAAACCGCCCTCGCTACCTCGCAGGTCCGGCTGAAGACGCGGAAGACCACCGTCCGGAACGACCCCCCCCGGATCTATTACTGCAAGGAACCGACGGCCCTCGTCCTCGTCGACGGAACGCCGGCGCTCCGGCCCCTCGGGGAGACGGGGTGGCTGCGGGTCGTCAACACCCGGTCCACCCTCGTGTTCGACCCCGGCGCGAAGCGCTTCTTCCTGCACCTGCCCGGGGTCTGGCTCGCCGCCGGGCAGATCGAAGGACCCTGGGAGACCGTCACCGGCTCGACCGAAACCCTGGACGCCCTCCTCTCAAAGCTCCGGGACGAGCGGGCCGCCGCGAGCCGGACGCTGAAGGGGGCCCCTTCGACGGCGCCCCCCGCGACCGCCGGGCCGGCGGGGGACTCCCCGGCGACGGCCGTGGCCCCGGTCCCGGACGCCCCCCGAACGGAGACCGTCATCTCCCGGGTCCGGGTCAGCACCGTCCCCGCGGAACTGGTCCAGACCGACGGCGACGTGCGTTTTCGCCCCATTGCGGGGACGGCTCTCCAGGAAGTCTCCAACTCCCCCAACGCGCTCTTCTTCGACCCCCCGGGCGCCCGGTACTACCTGCTGCTCTCCGGGCGGTGGTTCGCCGCCCCCGCGCTCGACGGCCCCTGGGCCTACGTCCCGGGCGCCGACCTCCCCGAGGACTTCCTCCGGATCCCCGAGAACGACCCGAAGGGGTACGTCCTGGCCTCCATCCCCTCCACGCCCCAGTCCCGGGAGGCCCTCATCGCGGGCTCCATCCCTCAGACCGCCGTGGTGAAACGCAAGGAGGCCCGGACGGACGTGAACTACGACGGGGACCCCCGTTTCGTCGCCATCGACGGGACGTCCCTCCAGTACGCCGTCAACGCGGACATCCCGGTGGTCCGCGTGGACGCGGCCAACTTCTACGCGGTCCGCAACGGCGTCTGGTTCCGCGCCGCCTCGCCGGACGGCCCCTGGGAGGCGGCGGACGCCGTTCCCCCGGCCGTGTACGAGATCCCGCCCTCTTCCCCCGTCCACCCCGTGACCTACGTCAACGTCTACAACGTCACCCCCGACGAGATCTGGGTGGGGTACCTGCCCGGTTACCTCGGGTCCTACGTCTGCCCGGACGAGACCGTCGTCTACGGGACGGGGTGGGTCTACGCCCCCTGGGTCGGGTCCTTCTGGTACCCCAGGCCCTGGACGTGGGGCTACGGCGTGGAGCTGTATTCCGGCTCCCACGGCGGGTGGACCTGGACCTGCGCGGTGGTGGAAGCCCCCGGCTGGGGCCCCGGGTGGTGGGGCTGGGACTACCGCGGCGGCACCGACGACTTCTGGGCCCCCTGGTGGACGGGCATGGGCGGCTGGGCCGTCTGGGTGCCGGTCGTCCCGTTCTACCGCGACCAGTACCAGCAGTGGTCCGCCAACGTCATCCGGAACAACCCCCAGCTCCAGCAGTGGCGGCAGCAGTTCGAGGCCTGGCGCCACGGCGGGCTCGGGCCCTCCGGGCTCACGGGCGCACGGCCCGAGAACCTCTTCGCGGGACGGGACGGCCAGGTCTACCGCCGCGGGGAGAACGGCTGGGAAGCTCACGACGGCAAGGGGTGGAAACCGGTGGCCCCCGGGGCCGGGGGGGAAGGCCTGCACAACCTGGAGCGGGAGAACCTGGGCCGGATGCTGGGCGACGCCCGCATGCAGAACCTGCGCACGGCCCCGATGCAGGTGCCTTCCGGCTTCAGCGGATTCCGCCGGCGCTAATAGGGCGCCAGTATGCCGGGGAGTGGCCGCAAGGAACACAGAGAACGCAATGAACGGTGAACGTGCAAGGTCTTGCTGTCAGACCGAATCGGAATGAGGCTTCGCGTCTTTGCGTCAGACCTGTCGCGCGAGGTCCGGGCGGTCGGCCCGGCGGCCCGATCAACCGATGAACGCGAGGGCCTTGCGGGCGATACCGTGGAAGGGCAGGGAACGGGCCTCCGCGAACGGGACCCAGGACAGAAACTCCCCGCGACCTTCCAAACGAGGCTCCTCTCTTTCGCATCCTTTTCCGATTCTGGATAAGCAGGACAGGTGTTCAGCGGTGCCGACATTCAGCACGTAACATCTCATCCGGAGCCGGAAGTGGCTGTAGGCCTGCTCGACGGTCCCGAGCGGTCGCGGGGTGCCCCCGCAGCCGGCCGATTCCATCAATCGCACCAGGACGAAGGCTTCCGTTTCCAACCCCGGTACCCGTGACCCATCACCCTCGACTTGATTGCTGTTTTCTTTCTTCCTGAATGCGGTTGGCCCTCCGTCCTCGGTGTCGGCCACCTCGGCCCAAGGGAACTCCCACAGGCCGCCGAAAAGGCCGCGGGACGCGCGGCGGCGAACCAGGACCCGGTCTCCGTCCGTCGCCAGGAGGCAGACCGCGTGGCGCAGCGGGACCGCCGGCTTCGGGGTTTTCAGCGGCAGTTCGACTTCCAGGCCCGCTTTCCGGGCCTCGCAGAACGATTCGAGCGGGCAGGCGGGGCACCGGGGCTGCCGGGGGACGCAGACCATCGCCCCCAGTTCCATGAGAGACTCGTTGAATTCACCCGGTTGGAAGGCGAACCCGCCGGAACGAAGGTCGGCATTCCCCGACCGAATCATCCGGTCCAGGCGGGCGAAGATTGCCTTGTGAACGGCCGCTGTCCGCACATTTTCACGGATGGCGAAGAGGCGTCCCGTTACCCTGAGGACATTGCCGTCTACGGACGGCACCGGGACACCGAAGGCGATAGACGCCACCGCTGCGGCGGTGTAACCTCCCAGGCCCTTCAACTGCCGCAGGACGTCGTAATCGGCGGGAAGGGCCCCTCCTTGGTCCCGGACCACGTCCCGGGCGGCCTGATGGAGGTTCCGGGCCCGGGCGTAGTACCCCAACCCCTCCCAGACTTTGAGGACCTCCGTTTCCGAAGCGGCGGCCAGGTCCCCGACCGTCGGGAACCTCTCCATGAAACGATGAAAATAGGGGATAACGGTGGCCACCTGGGTCTGCTGCAGCATGATCTCGGAAACCCATACAGCGTAGGGCGAAGGGTCCCCCCGCCAGGGCAAGTCCCGCCGGTTGGCCCGGAACCACCGAACCAGTTCCTCCACGATCCGAAGGTCTATTTCTGTTGGTCGAGTGAGGTTCTCTGGATTCTTCTTCGTCATGCCATCCGATCAAATGCCAAAAGGCACTCAAGGAGTCTTTCGACCCCACCAGGGTCCAAATGCAGGTCACACAGTCTGTTCAAAAGTTGCCCCGCCTCTCCCGGAACGCCCGTTTTCTTGGCGAGCTTTGCGCCTTGGCGAGACATTTTCCGGCGTTCTATCACGCCAAGGCGCCAAGCCCGCCAAGCCGGACGCGGATAAGGGACAAATACGTCCTCATCTTGCAGATAGGCTGTCGGCGAGGGTGACCAAGTCGAGGGCGTTGCGGGCCAGGTCGCGGTTGACGTCCGCCGCGGTGAGGGGTGCCGTGAACGGGGGCGTCCCCTGGGAGACCGAGCCGACCAGGTAGGCGCCCAGGATCACCAGGTCCGCAGCATCGACCCGCCCGTCCAGGTTGAGGTCGCCGACGGCGAGCTGGGCGGGATCGAAGAGGAGGACGGCAGCCATGGCGGGCGGCAGGTTCACGCTGGTCACCGTCTCGTAGAAGAGGGTGCCCGTGGGGACGCCGTCCGAACCCACGAAGCCGCCGCCGTTGCCCCAGGCCCGCCGGAAGGGGGCGCCGAGGTCGACGTCCCGGGTCACGCCGGACCCGTCCCAGGGGTTGGTGGGGTTGACGAGGACCAGGCCGTTGTCGAAATCGCGGCGGTAGATGCGGTCGGCGTCGGCGTCCAGTTCGTCGATGGACGAAACGGCGGCGTGGAGGGCGCGGCCGATGGGAATGTCGTACTCGGGCCACCACTCGGGATCGAGGTCGATGTCGAGGTTGACGTAGGAGCGGCCGCCCCTGAAGAGCAGGTAACACCCCACGGTGAACAGGCGCTCCTGGGCGCCGGTGACGTAGGTCTGCCCGATGACGGCCTGCCCGCGGGTCGTGGCGGCCACGATGCGGTCCATCGAGAGGCGCCAGTCGTCGAAGGGGTAGGGGCTGGCGTCCGCCTCCATGGCGAAGCCCTCCACCATCATGCCGTCCGCAGGCGAATAGTCGGTGTCGTCACGGCCGGTGATCCAGGAGGCCACGTTGGGGACGATCCAGGCCTTGTGGGCGAAGCGGACCTTTAGCCAGACCAGGTAGTCGCGAATCCGGGTCTTCCAGGCGTTCTCGAAGGCGAGGTCGTAGTCGGGGAGGTTGGGGACGTAGCTCGCCCCGCCGAGGAAGTTGGGGACGCTGTAGCTGTCCATGAAGATCCCGTCGGCGTCGTTGTGAGCCAGTTGGTCTTCCACCTCGCCGGACCACCACGTCCGCCAGGCCGCCGAGCCGATGTCGATCAGGTACCACCCCCAGTCGCAGTTGTAGACGCGGGTCTCGCTGCCCGGAGGCCAGTGGAAGAACCACCCCTCCTGGACCGCCGAGTCCCCCGGCCACTCCTGCGTCCAGTCGCCGTCGATGATGTGGAGCCAGGGGCCCGTGGGCGAACAGCCCGCTTCCGGCGCCCGGTAGCCCAGCCCCAGGCCGAGCCGGTAGTGAAGAATCATGAACTGCGGGTTGACGGCCCGGAGGCGGTCCGCCTCGGTGCGGCGCATCTTCTGGGTCCCGTCGTAGTGGGTGGCGCAGAAGGCGACCTGCGCTTCGCTCATCCCCTGGGAGAGCTGGTCGTTGAACACGTGCACGCCGCTCCCCGTGGGCGGCCACGGGCGCTGGGCGAGGGCGGTGGCCGCCAGGGCCGCCAGAAGGGCCGCCAGGACCATTCCCCGCCACGCCGGGGACCCTCCGAAGCGGGTTACGTCGCCGGCTCCGGCCCGCACGACGACCCGTTTGCCTTCCAAAACCCCCGTGCCCGCCTGATCCCACGCCTTCCGTGTCGTGCCCGACCGCTTCATGACCGCATCCTCCTCTGTGTTCTCTGCGTTCTTTATGGTTGAATTGACGTTTACGGGGATGTCAAAGTTGACGGTCCCGCAAAAAGTACCATCGCCCTCCGGGCGATGGCTCAAACAAAGGCTTTACATACACTTTCCTCTTCATTTTCCGACTTTTTGCGAACCAATCAAAGCTGTCCACGGCCTCCGCTGCCAAGGTTAAGGCAACAAATTGCAGTTCTCCTGCCATTCTGCCCAAGAGGATTTCCCGCCGCACACGCCGGGGGCGGAGGGTGGGGCGTAGGTCTGGGCCGTCCAGCCGCCGCCGACTGACCAGCCCCGGTCGCCCAGGAAGGCGCCGGTGGTGCCGTCGATGGTCCACACGCTGGCGGCCCCTGCGCTCTCGGACGTCCAGAGCAGGCTTCCCGTCCCGTCCCCGTTGGGGGCGTAGGCGGTGGCCTTCCAGTCCCCGGCGCCGTACCACCCGAAGTCGCCCCGGAGGGCCCCCGTGACGGCGTCGATGCGCCAAAGGCTGGCGCTCCCGCCCTCGGCGGGGGTCCAGAGGAGGTTCCAGGTGCCGTCGCCATTGGAGGAGAGGCCCTGGGCGGCCCAGGTGCCCCCCACGGTCCACCCGAGGGCGCCCTGGATCGCGCCAGTCCCGGCATCGACCCGCCACAGGCTGGCGCTGCCGCCGCCGGAAGGGGTCCAGAGCAGGGCGGCGGTCCCATCGCCGAGGGGAAGGTAAGCGGTCGCCCGCCACGTCCCGCCCGTGACCCACCCCCGGTCGCCGAGCCATCCCCCTGTGGATTCGTCGATCGTCCACAAGCTGGCCTGGCCACCGCCCGAGGGCGTCCAAAGGAGGTTCCCCGTGCCGTCGCCGTTGGAGGTGAAGCCTGAGGCCGTCCACGTCCCGCCCAGGGTCCAGCCCCTGGCGCTCCGGAAGGCCCCCGTGGCGGCGTCCACCGTCCAGAGGCTGGCTTCCCCGGGGCGGGTCCACAGCAGCGGCGCCGCGTCGACAGCCTCGATGTCCAGCGAATTGATGAAGCTGATCTCGTTGTACATCCCCATCTGCACCGTGAGTTTCTTGTCCTTGACCGTCACGGTTTTCGTCCGGGTGATCCAGCTGCCGTTGGTGGTCTCGTCGTCGAGGAAGGTCGTCCCCTCCACCAGGATCCGGTGCTTGCGCACCCCGCTCCGGTAGCCGGCGCGGACGGTGACCCGGTAGGTCCCGTTGGGCAGGTCGAAGTCGAAGACGTCCTCCCGGCCCCAGTCGTTGATGATGCCGCTCCCCAGGAGTTTTCTCGGTTCCGGCTCGACCCACTCGTCCCAGTAGGTGTAGAAGCTGGACCAGGGGACGTCGGACGACCGGGTCCAGCCGTACCCGAGGCCCGCGTCGTAGAGGTTGTTCCCGATCTTCAGATAGGTGTGGCCGTTGACGATGAGCGGGTTGTCGGCGGGTTGCCCGGCGGGGTCCTGGAAGTTGAGGTAGTAGTTCCCGGGGGCGCCGTCGGAACGGGGGTGGGCGGACACCGGGGCGATCTCCGGGATGGACGCGGCCTCGCCGCCGACCCGGAGGCCGATGACGCGCCGCAGGTTGTAGAGGAAGCCGCTGTCCCGCGAGTAGGCGACGGGCATGCTGACGATCTTGTCAACCTGCGGGTCGGCGGCGTTGCGGACGTCGGGTTGCGGCAGGGCATCGCCGTTGAGCCGTCGGAAATACTCGAAGTCCTCGAGGCCGTCCCTCAGCAGCTCGAGCCGGATGGACGGGACGAAGCGATGGTTGTTCGCCCCGTAGGCGATGTTGGCGTTGGCGGTGGACGGCGGGTACATCAGGAAAAGCTCCCCGTTCTGACCGTAGGGGTTGGGCGAGGTCCACGGGTTCGTGCTCCAGCCGTTGAAGGCGTAGTAGGCGATCCCCCGGAGCCGGTACTTCCACAGGAACCAGCCGGCCAGTTTGGCCTCCGCGCCGGGATGGTCCAGGGTGACGGGGTTGAAACGGGGCAGGCGGGTGCTGTTGAGGAAATAGATCCAGCTGTCCTCGCCGTGGTTCTTCATCCGTTCCCGGGCGACGTCGGGGTCGAACTGCAGGCCGAGGTGGGCGAGCCAGATGTCGATCTGGTGGTCCTGGACGTAATTGGCGTGGTCGAAGATCTCGGGCTTGGCTTCCTCGGAGACCATGAGCCTCAGGTCGGGGGCCGCCTGCTTGAGGTAGCGGGAGTACCAGGCGACGGCGTCGTAGTCGGCCTGGTCCTGGGGCTCGTTGGCGATGTAGTAGTAAGCCTTCGCGAGGTAGCCGTTCGTGTTGAGGTAGTTCCGCATGGCGGCCACGTACTGGAACCACTTCAGGTTGTAGGCGGAGGTGGGGTTGTTGGCCGCGTACCAGTCCGAGGCGGTGCGGGTGAGGCTGCAGAAGGTGTCGGGGCGCTGGTCCGCGGAGGCGTCGTTGTTGCGCATCCCGGCCGCCATGAAAGAGGGGAACCCCGCCCCGCCGTTGAAGGGCTGGGTGAAGGTCCCGTTCATCAGCCCCGTCCCGGAAAGGTAGCGCTCGGCGGGGTCCTCGAAGCCCCAGATGCCGTCGTTGTCCGTGAAGGCGCCGTTGCAGTCGTAGTCGATGTAAGGGGCGGCGCCGTTGGTGGTCAGGCCGCCCGACCAGAGCACCGAGGCCGGCGTGAGGCGGTGGTCGACGAGGAATTGCTTCATCCTGTCCACGTAGAACCAGTACTCCGCGGCGTACCCCGGGACGCCGTAGCGCGTCAGGACGATCTCGTGGTTGAAGTTCATCTGGGACTCGACGCTCGGCGTCTCGGGGAGGGTGAAGTTGAAGACGTGCAGCCGGACGGGGATCGCGACGCCGCCGATCCGGACGGAGGCGGTGTAGTCACCCGGCGGGGTCGGGCTCGGGACGTAGACGCTGAACCAGAAGGCGGTGTTCTGACCCGCCGTCAACGACACGGTGCCCCCGGATTCAACCGGCCACAGCGGGTCGGGGTAATCCCCGGTCCGCCCGAGGTAATCGGTGGCCGTCGTCACGTTCACGTAACGGACCTGGAAGATCTCCGCGGTGATCCCGGAACCGAAGGACGGCGCCGTGGCGGTGACGTCCCCCGAGCTCGCGGGCCGGACCACCACCACGAAGGGCTCGAACTCGTTGGCGGCGGCGTAGAGCCTCACTTCCGAGCCTGAAGCCGCCGGGACCGGGGAATCCTTGAACGCCCGGTCGGCGGGGGGGCAGGTCCAGAGTTCGTAGGCCGAGGTGGACTGGGTCAGCCGGAAGGTGGCGTTCTCGAACTGGCCCGGGAGGAACAGGAAAAAAGAGGCCGCCAGGGCCAGGGAGAGGATCACGCGAGACACGGGGTTGGTTCTCATGGCTTCACCTGCCGTTTCGTTCACTGTGCCCCGCTTTGATCCGGGACGTCGCGCATTGGTCACGCCGGGTCGGGCCTAAGAACAGGATAACGCAGGGAGAGCTAAACCGCAACCGGGGAATTCGCCGGGAGGGCGCGGCGGACTGCGTACCATCGCCCCCCGGGCGATGGGCACCCATGCGGCGGCCACATGGCGCGGGACGGAGCCCCGCGCTACGCTTGCGCTGCGGCGCTCAGAGCGACCGGATGCGGGCCAGGGCGCCGCGGGTGAAGTCCTCGAGGCCCTTGTCCCGCTGGGCCTTGGTGGCAGCCTCCAGGCGGGCGCCGGCGGCGTCCCGGTGCCCCCCGCCGATCTCGAGCTCGGCGAAGTGCTTCCCCCAGTCGTAGCCGTTGCCCGACTTCTTGAGAAAATTCCGGGAGATGGAGAGAGAGAGGGTGTTGGTCTTGGTCTGGCCCTGGTAGTAGGGGTAGATGCAGAGGATGTACTCCACCTCGGGGTAGTCGATGAGAATGTGCTTCCGATCGACGAAAGGCTGGAACTTCAGGGGCGTGAAGTCAAGGATCACCAGTTGTTTCCGGTCGTCCTCCGGGTGGAACCGGCTGATCTTGCGCAACATGTCGCGGTTCTTCTCGGTCAGGGCCCGGTACTGGCAGTACCGCTGGTTGACCTCGGGGTCCGAGGCGCAGGCCTCGAGGGGCCGGGTCTTCAGGAGGTTCGCCAGGCGGGTGTAGTACTGGTCCCGGGCCCGGTGGTGCTCGTCGGGCAGGGTCAGGCTGTCGTTGACGACCTTCCCCGGTGTTTCCTCCAGCCACTCGTCGATGCTGTCGAAGAGCATGGAATCAAAGAGGTCGATCTCGTCCGCCAGCTCCTGGAAATGGTCGGGGCAGGGAAAGCCGCTCTCCGCGAACCATCGGAGGATGACCCGCGCACAGGACGGGGCGGCCACGCGCAGGCCGGGGATCTCCGCGGGGGCGATCCCGTGGAAGGACGGCTCCTCGAAGTTCTGCTCGTGGTGGTCGAACCACCAGGCGCATCGGCGCGAGAAGGGGAGGTCGAGGACGGCGTCGCGGTCGGTGACGTTGTCGTAGACGATCTGCTTCGGCGTCGTGAAGCGGATCCCGCCCCAGGTGAAGAGGCTTCCCAGGACCGCGGCGGAGCCGATGCCGTCGAAGTCGATGTGGGTGAAAACGGTGCCAATGTTCCGGTTGAGATCGTTCATGGTGTCCTTTCGGGCCGTTCAGCCGCCCAGCTGGGCCCTGAGTTCCTCGAAGCGGGTCTTGAGATCGTCCAGCTCCGCCCGGAGAGCGGCCACCTCGGCCTCGAGCCGCCGGATCGTCCCGGTCTGCCCGGCCTGGGAGGGCAGGGAGACCGTCGCATCGGGGGGCTCGTCGGCCCCGTCGACAGGGGGAAGAGTCGCCGGGGGAGGCCCCGCCAGGAGGTGGGCGAAGCGGATCTCCTTCTGCCCGGGCTGGCGGGGCAGCCGGGCGACCACCGGGCCGTGCAGGAACTCCGCCAGTCGGTCGAGGGTGGCGTCCACGGCTTCCAGGGAGGCGAAGGGGTGCAGGCCGGCGGCGGTCTGCCGGATCTCCCCCGGGGTCAGCGGGCCGCGCAGCATCAGCACGCAGACCGCGGCCGTCTCCTCGGGGTCGAAGGCGTAGAGCCGGGTGAGGTTCTGCTTGTACTTCGTCACCTGGTGCGTCCCGCCCGACACGAAGGTGACGAGGCGTTTTTCCCGCAGCCCGTCGAGAACGGCGCCGACGTCCTCGGCGGAATGGGCCGTCACGGGCCGGCGGTTGGTCTTCTGGTTGCAGGCGTTGACCAGGGCCACGAGGCTCAGGGGATAGTACGCTGGCGTACTCACCTCTTTCTCGATCAGGGCCCCGAGCACCCGGACCTCCCCCGCGTCGAGCGACAGGGAGTCCGGGCTCGGTTTCGGCGCACTGCTCTCCCCGGTGGTGGTGGTGTCCCACGACATGAACCGATGCTCGCCGCTCATGTGATCCTCCTCCCGGCCCCGTCACCTCACTGCAGCAGGTCCACGGAGACCAGGCAGAGCATCCGGCAGAACTCCACCAACTGCCGGACCTCCACGGACTCGTTTACCATGTGGAAAGCCTCGTCGTCCCCCGGGCCCCAACCGACGGAGGGGATCCCCCGGAGGTTGAGGGTCTTGGCGAAGGTGGCCCCGCCCATCCCGAAGCACTCCGGCTCGAACCCCAACTGCTCCCGGCTGTTGGCCTGGATGGCCCGCACGAGTTCGTGGTCGGGGTTCATGTCGTGGGGCAGGGAGGTGGCGATGGGGTCGATCCGGAACTCGCCCCCCGCGCGGTCGCAGCACCCCCGGAGTTCGGCGATGATGCCGCCGGGGGTCATGCCCGGCACGGCGCGGATGTCGAGGGTGATGGTGCACTCGCCGGGCACCACGTTTGGCGCCACGCCGCCCTTGATCTGCCCCAGGTTGAGGGAGGGGCGGCCGAGGAGCGGGTGCGGCTCGTGAGCCAGTTGGAGCTTCTCCAGTTCCACGATCAGCCGGGCCATGGCGTAGACGGCGTTGACGCCCCGCTCGGGGGTCGACCCGTGGGCCTGCTTCCCGATGGAGGTCACCTTGATGAAGTTGGTCCCTTTCTCGGCGATGTCGATCCGTTTCATGTTCTCGCCGATGTCGGGAATGATGGCCATGGTGGCATCGACCTTCCCCGCCTCCATCAGAAAGCCGATCCCGTAGTCGATGCCGTCGGGGTCGTGGGCTTCCTCGTCGGACAGGGCGGCCACCTGGAACTGGCCGGACAAGCCCTGGGCGGCCCCCAGCTCGCCGAGGATGCGCAACGCGATCATGGAGGAGGCCAGGGGGCCCTTGTTGTCCAGCACCCCGCGGCCCACCACGAAGTCCCCCTTCCGGGTCATGGTGAAGGGGTCGGATTCCCAGCCGTCGCCGGGGGGGACGATGTCCATGTGGGAGGCCGCCAGGAGGCGCTTCCCCGACACGTTCCGGCCGATCTTCGCGATCACGTTCGGGCGGCCTTCCCGGCGGGCGTGGGTCTCGTAGGGCACGTTCCAGCCGTCCAGCCGCCCGGTCACGATGCGGGCGACCCGGTATTCCTCGCCGCGGAACTCCAGGAAGGGGTAGGCGGCGAGCTGGTCCGAGACGAGGTTGATGGTGCGCTCGCGGACCATCTCCTCCAGGAGCGACAGGATCTCCCGCTCGACGCTCTCGCGGTTGGAATGGAAGTAATCGAGGATTCGCTTCTTCATGGACAGCCCCCTTTCCCAGTGTGATTTTTCGTTTCTTCCCGGACCGCGGTCCCGGATGCCGCCGGGTCCGGGTCCTTGATCGAACGCGGCAGAACGCGTATTCTAGCCGAACCCGGGGCGGATCTCAATTTCTTTGACATCCGCGGCCCAGGCCCGGCCCCTCTTTCAGTGCACGTGGGGCACCTTCTCCGGGACGATCCGGCCCCCGCACTCGGGACACCCCTCCTTCTGGCACTTCATGCACATCCGGTAGGAGACGAGGCAGTCCTCGCACTGAACGTAGACGTTGCCGGGGTCCTTGTCCTTCTTGAGGAGCTTTCCGCATCGATCGCAGTAGCCCTCGGCTTTCTTGACCTTGGTCATGTCGACCTCCCCTCAGAATTGGAAATAGATGAACGGCTGGATGTCGGAAGACTTGACCTGCATGATCAGCCAGATCATGCCGGCCATGAGCGCCGCCTGCGGGACCAGCCCGACCCGGGTGACCCCCCTTTCGAGAAGGTGCTCGGCGCTTCGCGGGAGATAGTGCAGGAGAAGCCCCAGGCCGATGAGCCCGAACACGGCCGGGTACCCCGAGACCAGCGACGGGAGGATCTCGGCGTGAAAGCCCCAGCCGATCTGGCGGATCATCGCCATGGCGCCCTCGAAGGACGCCGACCGGAAGAAGATCCAGGTCAGGCACACGAAGTGGAAGGTGACCACTACGCCCAGGACCCGCCGCCAGGCGCTCCGGGCGAACCACTGGGGGAGGCCGAGCATCTTGTCCAGGGCGAGGGCCACACCGTGCAGCCCGCCCCAGAACACGAAACTCCAGCCGGCCCCGTGCCAGAGCCCGCCGAGGAGCATGGTGAGCATCAGGTTCACGTAGGTCCGGACCTTCCCGCAACGGTTTCCCCCCAGCGGCACGTAGAGGTAGTCTTTCAGCCAGGAGGAGAGGGAAATGTGCCACCGCCGCCAGAACTCGGTGATGGTGGCGGACTGGTAGGGGGCGTCGAAGTTGACGGGGAGCGTGAACCCCACCAGGAGCGCGAGCCCGATGGCGATGTCCGAGTAGCCCGAGAAATCGCAGTAGATCTGCACCGCGTAGCCGTAGACGGCGGCCAGGTTCTCGATCCCGGAGAACTGGAGCGGGGAGCTGAAGACCCGGTCCACGAAGTTGACGCTGATGAAATCCGCGATGACGGCTTTCTTGAAGAGCCCGCACAGGATGAGGAACACCCCGCGCCCCATGGCCTCCCGGGTGATGCTGATCCTGCGGTAGACCTGGGGGATGATGAAGCTGGCCCGGATGATGGGGCCGGCCACGAGGTGCGGGAAGAAGGACACGCAGAAGCAGAAGTCCAGGTAGCTGTCCACCGGCTCGAGCTTGTCCCAGTAGACGTCCAGGGTGTAGGAGAGCGACTGGAAGGTGTAGAAGGAGATCCCCACGGGGAGAAAGATGTCCAGCAGGGGGAAGGAGGAGTGGCAGATGTCGTTGAAGGTCTGGATGAAGAGGTTGGTGTACTTGAAGTACCCGAGGATGCCGAGGTTGGAGACCAGGCTCAGGACCAGCAGCGGGCGGCGCTTTCGGATGTCGGGGATCCGGGCCATCCAGCGGGCCGCGAGGAAGTCGATCACCGACGTGGCGATCAGGAGCAGGAAGTAGAAGCCGCTCGACTTGTACAGGAAGTAGAGGGAGAAGAGCGTGATGTAGACGGCGCGCTTCTTGTCGGGGTTGTAGAAGAACTGGTAGACGATGAGGAAGAGGAGGAACAGGAAGAGGAAAAACCCGCTGTTGAAGATCATGGGCTCCTTCGGGTCGTAGAGGAAGTGCCCGAAAACCCTCTGGAGATCAACGGACGGCATACTGGTCGTACCCCTTCATCAAGGCTTCGTAGAGGAGCTTGCCCTGGGTGTGGTAGCCCGTCCGCGTGTAGTGGACGTTGTCCCGCTGGGCGAGGCCCTGGGACTGCCACTGCCGGATGGACGTCAGGCCGCCCATCACCGACAGGAGATCCCAGTAGGCGAAATTGTTCTCCCGGCAATAGTTGATGATGATGCGCCGGATGGATTCCAGGTTGTAGTTGACGCGGGATCGCTTGAGGCTGTCGGGGGGGACGGTGAGGAGAATCGAGGCGTCGGGCACCATCTGCTTGATCTGCATGACCATGCTGTCCATGGCGTTGACGAAGTCCTCCGTGGAGAAGCTCTTGACCATGGAGTCGTTGGTCCCCAGCGACACGATCACGAGGTCGGGGGAGAGGCTCGCCGTCTGCTGGAAGAAGTAGGGCGTCCCGGCGTAGTGGCGAAACTCGGCGCCGTTGACCCCGACGGTGTCGTAGCGGATCCCGCTCTGGCCGTTCTCCAGGAGCATCCCGTAGAGCCGGGACAGCTTCTGGGTCTCCTGGGCCGCGTAGGTGTACAGGGTGAAATTGCTGATGGAGAAGGGGAAGGTGATGGACGTGGAAAAACGCGAATCCGAGTACATCTCTTCGAGGGCGCTGATGTAGCCGATCTGCCGGTTGTCGGCGTCGAAGAAGACGAGGTCGCAGAAGAGTTCCCCCTTCTCGTAGAGGACGGTCACCTGGTTGAAATCGTAGTTCATCTCGTCGGTGTTCTTCAGGAACATCCGGATGTAGGCGTTCGGCTCGTCCGACTGGAGGACCATGCCCGAGATCCCGGTGGGGAGGGTCGGGGCCCGGGCGATGTTGCGGTCCGAGCACCAGGCGACGTTGCTGGAGGACGCGTAGTCGACCGGCCCGTTCGTGCGCACCAGGTCGTAGGGAAAGACCAGGCCCCGCCCGGCGTTGCCGAACTGCCCCTGGAGGAGACGGCGGGTGGTGGCGGTCATGAAGTCCGCCTGGATGTGGGAGTCCCCCACGTGCAGGACGTTGACCTTCAGGCGCCGGCCGTTCCGGAGGGCGTCGAGCTTTCGGAAGAACCGGTAGAGCCCCTCCGGGTTGCCGATGACGTTGTCGGCCCCCTCGAAGGGAAGCTCGCCGGAGGGGACGTCGGCGTCCGGGACGCTGGGCCCGGAGGCGGAGGTGTAGACGGCTTCGCGGCGGCTCGACGGCGCGCCGGGGGCGGGTTTCCCCTTCGCGGACGCCCGTCCGGAAGCGCCGGAGCGCGGGGCGCTCTTCTTCGAGGCGGTTTTCCCCCCGCTCGTTTCACCCGCGGAAACGACGCCGAGAAGGGCCAGGACCACCAGGGCCCGCCCCCCGAGGAGCAGGGTGCGCCGAAGGGCCGCCCGCCCGGTTTCAGGGCTTCGCGGTCGGTTTCTTGCCGGTGTAGGGCTTGTATTCATACAGCATGGCCTTTGTGATCCGCCGGGCCACCTCGCGCGCACCGCTGCCGCTCAGGTGGGTGTAATCGGGGGCTGCGAGCTTCCTCTCCACCCAGACGGGCATCGAGTTCTCCCCCCCCATGGCCTCGTAGAGGTTCCAGAAGGCCACCCCCGCGTTTTTCGCCGCGTTCCGCTGGGCCCGGATGATCAGCGGGATGGCCGGGTTGGTCTGGTATTCCATGTCGACGTGAACGCTCTTGTCCGGGGCGCTGATCACCAGGATCCCCGTGTCCGGGAAGAGGTTCCGCAACCGCGTCAGCACCTGCGTCAGCCCCTTCTCGTACCAGCCGAAGGAGCGCATCTCGGGGTCGGCGATGTTCGCCCCGTACTGCAGGATGATGAGCCGGTAGTTCAGGTGGCTGTTGAACGTCTTCCAGACCGCGTCGGGGATCTGGTTCAGGTTGGTGCCGCTGGAGCCGCGGAACGAGAAATTGTCGACGTACACACCGCCGTTGTCGCTCTCCACGAAGGCGCCGTAGATCGCCAGCGGCGCGTTGGTGGAGAAGAACACCTTCGCGCGCCGCGTCATGCCCCCGGTCAGGTCGATCTCCTGGATGCCCTCGCAGTTGCCCAGTCGGACGTCCTGGAAGCGGTCGTCGCCGAAGTTCACGTGCAGGACGGCCTCGCCGTTGAGGAAACCGTAGAACATGCGCACCACGTTGAAGGGCGCCGACTTGTCGGGCACCCCGTACTCCACCCACGACTGGGTGTGGCCCGACGGGGCATCCCCCGCCTCGTACCGGCCCCGGGCGGGCACGAAGAGGTATCCGGAAATACCGATGGGGAAACGGTAAGGGTTCTGGTTCCGGATGGAGTAGGTCTGCCAGTTCTCCGAGAAGTTGTGGAGGACGCTGGCCCGGAACTTGGAGACGGAGGACGTGATGGGGACGAAACCGATCCCCGAACCGCCGAAGATGTCCTGGAGGTTCCTCCGGACGTCCTGGGAGATGAGGTCCCCCTCGATGGTGGAGTCCCCGAACCAGGCGACGCGGACCTTCTCGGTCCCCTTCAGGCCCGAGAGGGCGCTGAAGAAGGGTTTCAGCCCGCCCCCGCCGTCCCCGCTGAAGTCCTCGATCCGGTAGACGTCGCGGGCGTCGATGTCCGGCAGGACCCGCGGGACGAAATCCGGTTCCGTATCCTGTTTTTCCGCGATTTTTACGTCAGGTATGGCATTGAGGTTGGGAACTTTTCTCTTTTGTTTGATCCTGATATCCGACAATATATCGGTTTTCCTGGTTTTTACACCCAGGAAGACAGTGCTGTCCACCATCGACAACCCGAGCATCAGCAGAGTGGTCAATGCGGTCAGCAACAGGGTCCGGATCGGGCGTTCGCTCTCTCTCATGGCTGAAACCGGCGGGTCGCTCCCCCGTGATGCGGATAACCGTGCGTTGGTCCCTCGACCAATACTTCAGGTTATCACGATGTCAGGAGCGGATCAAGGTCGGAGTTCGGCCGATCGGACCGCCAGGGCGTCCCGTTCGAGGGAGGCCGGGGTGTCTTCGCCCCACCCGGGGCGGAGGACCCGGAGCAGGACTTTCCGGCGGCCGAACTGGATGGCCCCCCGGTGGGTCTTGATGTAGATGTCGACTTTCGGGCCTTTCACCAGGCCCCCGGAGTCGAGCGCATAGTAGATCCCGGAGTAGGGTCCGGCCGACACTTCGAGAATGGAACCGAAGGGGATGACCGCCGGGTCCACGGCGAGGGTCCCGGGCCGGGTGCGGGTCCCGGTCCGCGTGATCCCGCGCAGGCAGTAGGCCGTCGCGGTGAACTCCTTCCACTCGGGAGAACGGACGCTCTCGAACGGCGGGATGGTGACAATGTGAGGAGACGGGGCGACGGGCGGGAGGGCCGGGAAGGAAACGGTCCCGTCCGGGGGGGGGGATGTCGTGGATGACGTCGGTCTCGATGGCGATCCCGCGCTCGACGGGCTGCATCTCGGCCCTGACCGCCTGGTCCGGGCTGAGCAGGTGAACGAACAGCAGCCCGTCGAGGAGGAAAAGTATAACATACACAGTTTTTTTCAATTTAATTCAAGCCTCCATTGTAATCGTACAAAATACGGGACGATTATAACCCGCTTGTCAAGCCCAAAAATGAAAAAATGGGCAAAGTGTCCATAAACACAGGGATATTAAGTGTTTGAAATCCGGCGGGGAGCGGTTGGGGCGCTACTCCTGTTTCTTGAGGTAATCACTCAGGTGATCGAGGTCCGCATCCGGGATTTCCACGATTTCGACCCCCATCCCGAACTGTTCGACGGAGGCGCGGACGATCCCCTTGCCCTCGACCTTCTGGCCGTCCACGGAGAAGGAGAACTCCACCGGCGTCCCCACGCCGAAGATGGTGAGGGTGTCCACGAAGAAGCCGCCCTCGCTGAGGTCGGTGATGCGCCCGCTGATGTTGTACCCCTCGATGGTCATCTCCACGCTGAGGATGAGCCCCACGCGCCGGTGCCGCCGCTTTTCGCCGTCCTCCGCCGCCTGGCGACGGGAGAGGGAGGCCGCCCCGGGAAGGTGGGCCGCCGAGGTCCCGCTCGGGGAGACGAGGTTGAACGCGGCCATCTGGATCGACGCGCGCTGCTGTTCGAAGTGGCTCTTGAGAAAGCGGGCGATTTTCGCGAGGTCCTCCGCCCGCTGCCGCATGTCCGCCATGTGAAGGGAGCCGGACTGGATCTCCATGACAATGCGGTCCAGGTGGCCGATCGCCGCGTGGTAGGTCAACATTTTTTCGTCCATGCCCAAGACCTCGCAAACCCGAGAATAGGGCTGATTTTGCGGTGACTCGCCGCGGTTGTCAAGAGAATTTCCCGCCGGGAATTTTCAGGATTCGGCAAAAAAAGTTCGGATTTTCTCCCGCGAAAACGTTTGTATGGGTAAGAGGAACCCACGACCCGGAGGAGGGGCGGGATGACGGAGATCACGCGGAAGGAGACGGGCCTGCCGGGCGGAAGCGAAAGCGCTGACTTCCTGACGGGTGTTCCCCCGGTTGGCACGGAATTGCCGCACCCCGCGGTGGTTCTCCTGAACCTTCTCGTGATCCACCAGGTCCCCGGGGTAGGGCGCCGGCGCGTCCTGGAACTGGTGGACCAGTCGCCGGGAATGCTGTCGGACCCGGTGGGCGCCGCGTTCTGGAACCACCTGGAGCGGAGGCTCAAGCTTTCCGTGCCCCACCCCGAGCGGCAGGGCATGGTGCGCAAGGCGGAGACAACGCTGGAGGGCGCCGGGAAAGGGGATTTCGGGGTCCTCCACCTCTTCGGCCCCGCTTACCCGCCCCTCCTCAAGGAACTCTACGACCCACCCCTGGTCCTGTTCCACCGGGGCGACGCGGGCCTGCTGACCCGGCCGTGCATCGCCGTCGTCGGGGCCCGCAAGAGCACCGACTACGGCGTGGCGGTGGCGCAGGATCTGTCGCTCCGCCTGGCGAAGGCCGGGCTGGTGGTGGTCTCGGGGATGGCCCTGGGGGCCGACTCCTCGGCCCACGTGGGCGCCCTGAAAGCGGGTGGGAAGACCGTCGCCGTCCTGGGGTCGGGGGTCGACGTCCCCTATCCCCGGCAGGCCGCCGCCATCTACCGGCGGATCTGCGGCGAGGGCTGCGTGGTCAGCGAGTTCCCCCCGGGGACCTGGGCGGCCCCGCAGAACTTCCCCATCCGCAACCGGCTCATCAGCGGGTTGTGCCTGGGCACGGTCATCGTGGAGGCCACGGAGCGGAGCGGGTCCCTGATCACCGCCCGGTTGGCCCTCGAGCAGGGGCGGGAACTCTTCGCCGTGCCGGGGCCGGTCCACTCGCCCCTCAGCGTGGGCCCCAACTACTTGATCAAACAGGGCGCCAAACTGGTCCAGGTCTGGCAGGACGTGGTGGAGGAACTCCCCGCCGGCGTCCGCGACAAATTGGCCTACCGGCCCTGCACGCTGCCCGGGGAAGCCCTTCCGGAAGCGACGTTGTCGGGGGGGGTGACAAATCACCCTTTGACATCGGAAGAGAAAAGAGTGTATAACCTGCTCTTTTTCGACCGGAAGGTCCACCTGGAAACCCTCCTGGAACAGGCGGGCTTCTCGGCCGGGGCCCTTGCGGGCATACTGCTCAAGCTGCAGTTCGACGGCCTCATCCTCGAGGTCCCGGGTCAGTACTTCATTCGGAACGTAAGGAACAACTGATGAAAAAATCACTCGTCATCGTGGAGTCGCCCGCCAAGGCGAAAACCATTTCCAAGTACCTGGGGGACGCCTTCGAGGTCAGGGCCTCCGTGGGCCACATCATCGACCTTCCGAAGAAGAAGCTCGGGGTGGACGTCGCCCACGATTTCAAGACCGACTACGAGGTCATCCCGGGGAAGGAAAAAGTCGTCCACGAGCTGGAGCGGGCGGCCAAGCGGGCGGACACCGTCTTCCTCGCGGCCGACCCGGACCGGGAGGGGGAAGCCATCTGCCAGCACCTCCACGACGTCGTCGCCCGGGAGAACCCCCGGGTCTTCCGCGTCCTCTTCCACGAGATCACCCGCGAGGCGGTCCGGAAGGCCTTCGAACACCCGGGGGAAATCGACCGGAACCTGGTGCAGGCCCAGAACACGCGCCGGATCCTGGACCGCCTCGTCGGGTACAAGATCAGCCCGCTCCTCTGGCAGAAGGTGAAGCGGGGCCTCTCCGCCGGGCGGGTGCAGACGGTGGCGCTGCGGCTGATCGTGGACCGCGAGCGGGAGATCCGGGCCTTCGTGTCGGAGGAGTACTGGACGTTCACCGCCCACCTCAAGGCCGCCAAACCGCCCACGTTCAAGGCCCGGGCCGTCAAGTTGGACGGGAAGAAGTTCAAGGTGGCCAACGGCGAGGACGCGGCCGCCTTGAAGGCCGAACTCGAGGCGGCCCCCTTCCTCGTCGAGTCCGTCCAGAAGACCCTCAAGAAGCAGCAGCCCCGGCCGCCCTTCATCACCAGCAAGCTCCAGCAGGAGGCCAACCGCAAATTCCGCTTCACGGCGCGCAAGACCATGCAGGTCGCCCAGAAGCTCTACGAGGGCATCGAGTACGGCAGCGAGGGGAGCGTCGGCCTGATCACCTACATGCGCACCGACTCCACACGGATCGCCCCGTCGGCCCTAGAGGCCGTCCGCGGGCACATCCTCGAGACCTACGGGAAAGAGTACCTCCCGGGAAAGGCGCGGCTTTTCCAGAAGTCCGAGGGGGCCCAGGACGCCCACGAGGCCATCCGCCCCACCGACGTCCGGCGGACCCCGGAGGCGGTCCGGCCGTTTCTGGACAGCGATCAGTACAAGCTCTACACGCTGATCTGGCAGCGCTTCGTCGCCTCCCAGATGGAGGCGGCCGTGTTCGACCACACGGACATCAAGGTGGCCGCCGGCCGGTGCCTCTTCCAGGCGACGGGGGACGTCCTGCGCTTCCCGGGCTTCCTCAAGGTTTACAAGGAAGTGGCCGAGGAGGGCGAGCAGGGGCCCGACGGCGCCGCCGAGGGGATGCTCCCGCCGGTGGAGCCGAAGGAACTGCTCAAGCTCCTCGAACTCGCCACCCTGCAGCAGTTCACCCAGCCCCCGCAGCGCTACACCGAGGCGACGCTCATCAAGGCGCTCGAGGAGAAGGGGATCGGCCGGCCCAGCACCTACGCACAGATCGTGAACGTGATCCAGGACCGCGAGTACGTCAACAAGGACGAAGGGAAATTCAGCCCCTCCGAAACCGGGGAGATCGTCATCGACCTGGTGACGGAGAGCTTCGCCACCCTCTTCAACTACGACTACACCGCCGGGATGGAGAAGGACCTGGACCTGATCGAGCAGGGGAAGAAGAACTGGCTCGAGGAGTTGAAGACCTTCTACGCCGACTTCTCGAAGACCCTGAAGAAGGCCGAGAAGGAGATGAAGAACCTCCGCCAGGTGGTGGAGGAGACCGAAGAGACGTGCGACAAGTGCGGGGCGTCCATGCAGATCCGGTGGGGGCGCTTCGGGCGCTTCCTGTCGTGCAGCCGTTACCCCGAGTGCAAGAGCGCCCGGGACCTGCCCAACGGCAAGCCCACCGCGGCGCCCGCCCCCGCGGCCGCCGGGGAAGGGGAGGGGGCCGCCGAGGCCTGCGACAAGTGCGGCGCCCCCATGGTCCTGAAGAAGGGGCGCTTCGGCGAGTTTCTCTCCTGCTCGGCTTACCCCGAGTGCAGGAACACCCGGAAGATCGTCAAGGGGAAGGCCAGGCCCGTCGTGGAGCCGAAGGTGCTCGACGAGGCCTGCCCCGTGTGCGGCAAGCCCCTGGCGGAGAAGCAGGGGCGCTACGGGACCTTCGTCTCCTGCACCGGCTACCCCAAGTGCACCTACGTGAAGCGGGAGATGCTGGGGATGAAGTGCCCCCGGCCGGGGTGCACCGGGGAGATCGTCGTCAACCGTCGCGGGCGGGGCAAGGTCTTCTACGGCTGTTCCAACTACCCCAAGTGCGACTTCACCAGCTGGACCAAGCCGGTGGCCGTGGCCTGCCGGGAGTGCGGCAGCCCCTACCTCGTGGAGAAGCCGTCGAAGAAGGAGGGGACGATCCTCTCCTGCCCCGCCAAGGGATGCCGCCACCACGAAAAGGCCCCCGTTCCCGCAGGTCGTCCCGACCCGGGCGAGAGGGAACCGGAAAAACAGAGTCCGTCTGCCAGGGAGGAACCATGAATTTCGTCGGAACCGATGCCCGTCCGGGGCTGAAAACGGTCTTTTCCCTGATGGTGCTGGCCCTTGTGCTGCTACCGGCCTGCCAGAAGTCGTCGTCCGACCCCTCCCTGCCCGGGTGGCCGGGCGCGGCCGGGGGGGCGTCCCCCCAACCTCTCCCCATGGAGGACAACCCTGCCTTCCTGGAGGCCTATTACAAGGTTTTCAACCTGTTGACGGCGGAAGGCGGCGCCGGCGACGAGCAGGCGATCGCGGAACTGCAGCGCTTCGTTTCCGACCCGGCAACGCCGCGGTGGGGAAAAGTCATGGCCCTGGTCGACCTGGCGGCGCTGGGCTTCAAGCACGGGAACGCCGACCTTGGCCTCGGCAGCTTCGAGAAGGCGGTGGACGAGGGTTTCAACGACTTCATTTTCGTCCACCAGACCGACTGCCTGAAGAGTTACTTCTCCGACCCGCGTTTTCAGGCGGCCTACGGCAGGATGACCATCTCCCCCGCCGACCGGCACGAGATGACCTGGCTGCACCAGGAGTACATGGCCACAAACCACGATACGTCCATGATGATCACCGCCAACATGAACCGCAAGGACGAGGACCGGACCGGGATCGTGCAGGTGGACCTCCCCACCCGGCCCACCGGCTCCATCACCCTCATCGGCCTCCGCCAGGTGCTGCGGCTCGTCCAGCGCTACCAGCGGGACCTGGTGGCACAGAGCGACCAGTCGCGGATCATGCACCTGATGAACCGGAACATCATCGACAACATGAACCCTTCCTCCGGGTCCTACGGCTACGGCAACGACCCCGGCGAGCAGCGCCGGCGCTCGAGCCTGGCGGCCCAGCAGCGTTTCGAGCAGCACCGGGCCGACATCGCCCGCCGCCAGTACAACCCGCCCGGCAACCTGTCGGAGTCCCCCGAACCGGTCCCCCCCCTGGGCAGCCTGCAGCTTCAATAACCACGACCTCCGTAAACAGTGGCGCCTCTCTCCAGGGCGGCCAGGCAAACAGGGGGGTCACCTCACTCGACATGCTGGGTTTCCACCTTTGTGCGGGGCAGTTATCTCTTTCATCCCGATGGGTCACGCCGGTCCCCTGAGCCGCGGGCCGGACGGAACCCGTCTTGCCAGTGACCCTCGCCCCGACCCGCAGTGAAAACTTCCTGTCGGAGCTGAGGATGCGAGTGTCCCGGACCTGGTGCCGGCCGTTACGAGAAATTTACGAAAAACCGGGTGGGAGTGCGATATTCTGCAAGGCGAGGGACGGCCCTTCGTCGGAGTGAGACGACCGGGTGGGATAACCCGGAATTTCTGCACGGGTGAGTTCGGCATGAGGATCAGAGGGCTTTTCACGTGGCTGGTCACCGGATTGTTCACAGCCTTCCCGGCCGCGGGGCTGAAGGAGGAACTCTTCCTGGCGGCCGGGCGCGGGCAGGCGGGGGACATCCGCTACCTCCTGGACCACGGGGCGCCCCTCGATGACAAGGACGACTCGGGGCGGACGCCGCTCGAGGTAGCGGCCGACGAGGGCCATGCGAATGCCGTACAGATCCTGATCCAGCGCGGGGCAAGTGTCCGGACGAAGGACGCGGAAGGCCTGAGCCCGCTCCTGAGGGTGGTGAACGACCGTTCGAAGCGGGAGGTGGTCCACCTCCTCCTGGAGGCCGGGGCGGACCCGAACGTCGCCGACAAGGAGGGGACGCCGGCCCTGTTTCTCGCCATGCAGGCCGGCGCGGAAATGGTCCAGTCCCTCCTGGACCACGGCGCGAAACCGGATTTCCGTGGCCGGGAGAATGACCCGGCGCTTCTGGCGGCACTCCGCATCGGGGACGACGACCTGGCGAAGCGGCTGATCGACCGCGGGGCCGACGTGAACTTCCGGGCGGAAAACGGCGATACGCCCATCACCGTGGCGGCGAAAGAAGCGGAAGCGGCGACGGTGGCCCTCCTGGCCGACCTGGGGGCGGACGTCGAGACGAAGAACGCCGACGGGGAGACGCCGCTGATCCTGTGCTGCTACGGCGGGCGAACCAAGGTGGCCCGCGTCCTCCTCGACCGGGGGGCCGACGTCAACCGGCGCCACGGACAGGGGCACACGGCCCTGACCATCGCCGCCCGCTCGGGCTCCCTCGACCTGGTGAAACTGCTGGTGGAGCGGGGCTCCGGCGCTCGGATCCGTGACGCCTCCGGCTGGACACCCACGCTGATCGCCGCCTGGTGCGGCTACGACGCCGCGGCGGTGTACCTTCACGGGGTGACCGGCGGGGACTTCCCGGTGCCTTCCGCCCTCGACGGCCTCCCGCACGAGAAGATCATGGAGCGGTTCTTCTACTGCGCCTTCCTGGACACCCCCGCGGAACTGAAGGAACTGGCGGACCGGGGTGCCGACCCCCGGGACACCGGCCCCAACAACCTGACGGCCCTGATGCTGGCCGCAGCCTGCGGGAAGACCGACAACGTCCGCTTCCTGCTCGACCGCGGGGCGGACGTGAACGCCGCCGACGGGGACGGGAGCACGGCCCTCATGTATGCCGCCGGGCGGGACCGGGACGAGATCGTCCGCCTGCTGCTGGAGAAGGGTGCCGACCCGACGATGAAGAACCGGTTCGGCAACCCGGCGTTCCTCTGGGCGGCCCGCAACGGTTCCGCCCGGGCGGTCGTGCCGCTGCTGCGGCGGACGCGGGACCGGGAGGAGGCGGTTCGGGCGCTGTTCGAGGCCATCCGGTGCCGCAAGCCGGAGGTCGTGCAGGCGATCCTGGCGGCAGGCCTGGCTCCCGTGGACGCCGTCGACGCGGACGGCGACCCGGCCCTGGTCAAGGCCGTGAAGCTCGGGGAAAAGCCCCTGGTGGACGTCATTCTCTCTCACGGCCCCACCCTCGACCGCCCGGGCCGGGACGGGTACTCCGCGCTGGGTGAGGCTTTTCGCTGGTCGTGTAACTCGCGTGACCTGGTGCGCCTGCTCCTGGACCGGGGGGTCCGGCTGGGCGAGAGAGAGAAGAAGTCGACGGTCGCCACCCTGATGCTTGCCTGGCGGGAGGGGGACGACGAGCGCGCCCGGTTGCTGCTGGCCGCCGGCACAGCGGTTCCCGGGGCCACGGCCGACGACTGGAGCGCCAACATGAGCTTCACCTTGCTGAACGAGGGCATCCCGGGCGCGAAGAACCTTCTGAAACATCTCCCGGAAGAAGGCGGCGGGCCGGATTTCGGAGCCGGGTGTCTCCAGGACATCATCGAATCGGGCGACGCGGACCTGCTGGCGTGGGCCCTGGAAAAAGCCCGGTGCTCAAAGCTGCCGGGAGGGGACAGCCCGGCGGCCCGCCGGCAGTGGTTCCTCTGCACGGCCGCGGGCCTCGGCCGCCCGGAGGCGGTCGCCGGGCTCGTCGACCGGGGGGCCGACCCGAACGCCGCCGGCCCGCCGGACACGGCCCCGCCCCTCGTCCCCGCCGTCCGGAGCGGTTACACGGGGACCGTGCTCCGGCTGCTCGAGAAAGGGGCGAAGGTCGACACAGTGTACGACGGCGACAACCTGCTCCGCATCGCCATCCGCGGCGACCAGGAGGAGACGGCCCTGGCGCTGCTGGAACACGGCGCCGGCCCCGCGGGCGACGGGCCCGGCGAACCGTCGTTCCTGGCGGCCGCCGCGGAGGCCAGGATGGGAGCCCTCGCCCGACGGATGCTGAAACTCGGGTGGGACCCGAACGGCGGTCCAGGGGACCGGAGGTCCACGCCCCTGGCGCTCGCCGTGCGGAACCAGGACCTCGACCTGGTCCACGTCCTGCTCGCGGCCGGCGCGGACCCCTGCCGAAACCAGTCGCCCGACGAACCCGACGCCGTCCTGGAGAACGCTTCCACCGACAGTCTGCGCCGGGCCCTGGAGCCCGCGGTCCGAACGTCGCGGGCCCGGAAGGGCCTCGTCATGATCAAGGCCCTCCTGGACGGCCATTGGGAGGAGGCCGGGCGGTCGCTCCGCCGGGGCGCGGACCCGGGAGCCGCAGACGAGGACGGGCGCCCCGTCCTGTTCTACGCCGTCGACGCCGGGGCGCCCGCGGGGTTCGTCCGCGAACTGCTGGCGAGGGGCGCCGACGCGTCCTTCCGCGACCCGGAGACGGGCGACACGGCCCTGCACCGTGCCTGCTCGTCCTGTAACACCGAACTGGCCCGGTTGCTTCTTCCCTACGTCCGGCCGATCCTCGAGAACCGCGAGGGGCGGACTCCCCTCGACCTCGCCCGGGACGCCGGCTGCGAGGACCTGGCCCGGCTGCTGAAGGGGAAGTGATATCCGATAAAAGCCGGCTTTTTGTCCGTCTATCCGTTCGGATCGAGAAGTCCGGAGGCACTTGCCCGCTGTCGGTCGGCGAACCGCGGCGGGGTCGCCCCCGCCGGCCCGTCCGAAGGGCCCACCGGAAGCGCCTGCGGACCCGAAGCGGGGGCCGGCGGCGGCCTCGTATTCCCTGGCCCTTCCACGCCCGCTCCCGTGTTACAATACCCTTTATGAAACGCCGACAGATGAGATCTTTGTCAAAACGAGCAAGAAACCAGGAGCGACCCCTCAAGCAAGCGGTCGGATGCGGGACGAGGAAGAGATCCTTCAGGGTCCCCATCATTTCCGACCGCGTCCCCTCCGTGCCCCCGTGTTTCCGGGAGAGATCCATCCCGGAAGTTCTCTCACAACGGTACGGAGAATAGACCATCGCGAGGTGTTCCGATGTTTCAGGAAATCGTCCGTCAAGCCGTTCTGGAAATGGAAGCGGAGGCCGAGGTTTTTCTTTATGGGTCCCGAGTTCGGGGTGAGGTTGGTCCGGAGTCCGACTGGGATTTCCTCGTCCTGCTGCCCGGCGAAGTCGATTTTCCGCGGAAAGCCCGACTGCGGAGAAGACTTTATGAGATTGAATGGGAAACAGGTTGTGTGATCAACGTCCTGGTACACGGCCAGGACGAATGGCGACGTTTCCCTCTCAACACCATGCCGCTTTGGGAGAACATCAAGCGCGAGGGGTGTCGAGTATGAAGGAACTGCACGAATTGATCCGGTATCGTTTGGAGAGGGCGAAAGAGACGGTGGACGAAGCGAACCTGTTGGCGGGGGCCGGCCATTGGAATGCCTGCGTCAACCGTTTGTACTACGCCTCGTTCTATGCCGTGAGTGCGTTGCTGGGAATCCATCCATCCAGACATACCGGCGTTCGGTCGGCCTTCGGGCAGCATTACATCCGGACCGGACTGATTTCAAAAGACCTGGGGACGCTGTACAACGACCTTTTCGAGAGCCGTCTGGAAGGGGATTACGAGGACTTCACGAGGATGGACCCGGAGATGGTCCGCCCCTGGTTGGGCCGGGTAGCCGATCTCCTCCGCGAGATCGATCGGTTGATAACGACGAAGAACAGTTTGCCTTCTAAATGAGATCTTTGTCAAAACGAGCAAGAAACCAGGAGCGACCCCTCAAGCAAGCGGTCGGATGCGGGACGAGGAAGAGATCCTTCAGGGTCCCCATCATTTCCGACCGCGTCCCCTCCGTGCCTCCGAGGACCGTGAACAGGCCAAAAGCCCTGTCGGTCTCCCGAGTGTGGATTCTCGTCAGAATTCCCGGGTGATGGTCGCGAAGCGCTTGAGGATCGGAAGGTGCTGGGTGCAGACCTTCTCGCAGGCCCCGCACTGGATGCACTTGCCGACCAGGGCCTTGATGTCGATGTTGTCCTCGTCCTTGTAGCTCTGCAGGACCTTGCGGGCGTGTTCCTTGCCCCGCAGGACATAGCTGTTGTAGAACTCCATGACGGTCCAGACGGGGATGTCGACGGGGCAGCCCTTGCAGTAGCCGCAGGTGGTGCAGATGTCCCCGATCTTCCTCAGGTACTGCCGCTTGAGCTCCGCCAGCTTCTGGTCGCTGAAGACCTCCAGGTACCGGAGGGCCCCGACGTCCTCGTGCAGCTGCTCCCGGTTGCTGATCCCGGCCAGGGCCACCGTGATGCCCTCCTGGCCCATGATGAAATTGAGGGCGGTCTGCCCGACGGTGATGCCCTTTTGGCGCGGGTTGACCATCTTGCGGAAGTAGTCCTGGTTCCGGGGGATCAGGCCGCCGCCCAGGGGGTTCATGATCACGACCCCGATCTTTTGGTCGACGGCTGCCTGGATGGCTTTTTCCTGGCGGGGGAAGTTCAGCATGTTGTACCCGATGAGCAGGCCTTCGAAGGCGTCCGACCGGATGATTTTCGTCGTGGTCGCGCAGTCGGCGTGGGACGAGAACACGAGGTGGTCGATCAGCCCTTCCTTCTTCGCGGCCAGGGCGCCCTCGTAGGGCCCGCCCGGTTTCATGACCCCCTGGAAGTGCTGCTCGTTCATGATGCACCACATGTGGTAGAAGTGGAGCTTGTCCTTCCCCAGGCGCTTGAGGGTGGTGTCCAGGCGGCGGCGGACGGCCGCGGCGTCCGGCTCCATCCAGATGCCGCTCTTGGAGGTGCAGTAGTACGGCGTGGCCCCGGGCTGCCCCTTGATCTTCCGGTCGATCTCCTTGAACGCCAGGCCGAAGATCTCCTCGCTCTTGTTGTCGACGTAGGTCGGAGCGGTGTCGAAGTAATTCAAGCCAAGCTCGTAGGCCTCCACCATCAGCCGGGCCGGGTCCTCCAGGTTGCCTTTCCTGACCGCCTGCTCGTCGAAGCGCATGCCGCCGAAACCCAGGATGGACACGTTCTTGCCGGTTCTTCCGTACGCCCGGTAAAGCATCCGGGGCAGGGCGGCGGCCTGGGGTTGGGCCCCCAGCCCCATCAGGTCGGGCTTGAGCAGGTCCAGCAGCAGGGCCAGCCCCCCCATCGAGCCCAGCTTCACGAAATCACGCCGGTTCAGACTCATGCTTTACCTCCAGAGCTCTTCTTGAGCAGGTTCCGGTAATAGGGCAGGTGCCAGGCGGCGTGGAAGAGGGCCACGGCCGCCATGGCGACCCCCAGTTCCACGTGCCAGAATTCCAGGGTCCCGATCGCCCTGCGCCAGAACCCGTAGTTGATCTGCGCGGTCAGCAGCAGCCCGATCAGGCAGGACCCGAGGAAGGTCAGCAGGAGGATGACGTTCCAGATCTTGCGGTGGGTCGCGGTCCGGATGCGGCCGGCCCTCGCCAGGAGGCCGGTCAGGAGGTAGAGGAGAACGGCGCCCGCCAGGATCTCCGCGAAATGGTAGGGCGGCGGCAGGGCCGGCCGCGGCGTGAAGGGCCGGGGCGTCGGCGGGGCGGGGGACGCCGCTGCCGGGGGCGCCTGCGGGGCCGGCTCGACGGAAAGCGGGGTCGAGGACGTCCCCGGAACGGGTGCCGCAGGCTTGACCGGTGCGGCCGATTTTGGCGGGCTTCCGCTCTTCGGCGCGGCGGGCCGGGGCGGCGCGACCGGGCGGGTCAGCGCAGGCGGGGGCGGGGTGACCGGCCCCGGCGCCGGTTCGGTGGAAAGCAGCCCGGCCGCGTAATCGCAGACCCCGTCGCCGTCCATGTCGATGGCGCAGCCGCGGTGGCCGTCGCAGTCCGTCCGCCCCCGGGGGCACTTCGCCGGCTGCTTCGCCTGGGCCTCCAGGAAAGCCAGGGTCCCGACCACGGCCAGGGTGACGACGACCAGACGCAAACGCATGGAATCCGCTCCTTTCAAGCCTCCGCGGGGGTACCGCCAAAAGGTCATTATACGCCTGTTCACGCAGAAATGTTACCGCTTCGCCCTCTTCCCCGAAAAGCCGAGGCGCCTGTCGACTTTCGACCGGCGTCTGCGGTATAATCCCCGATTTGGCGGGCCCATCGCCGGGGCCCTCAATCCAGACCATGGAGGAAACATGCTGAAGACCGGTGTGGTGGGTGTGGGCTCTCTCGGGCGACATCACGCCCGGATCCTGGAGTCGATCCCGGGCGTCAAGCTGGTGGGGGTGGCCGACATCAACGAGGAGAACGGGCGAAAGATCGCCCACGAATACTCGACGAAGTACTTCCGGGACTACCGGGACCTGATCCCCCTGGTGGAGTGCGCCTCCGTGGCCGCGCCCACGGTGGACCACCACGCCATCTGCAGCGCGTTCATCTCCGCCGGGAAGCACGTCCTCGTGGAAAAACCCATCTCCGCCACCCTCGAGGAGGGGCAGGACCTGGTCCGGCAGGCGCGGGAGCGGAAGGTGACGCTGCAGGTGGGCCACCTGGAACGGTTCAACCCGGCCTACACCGCCATCCGGGACCTCATCACCGAGCCGAAGTTCTTCGAGGCCCACCGGTTGGGGATCTTCGTGCCGCGAAGCCTCGACATCGACGTGGTGATGGACCTGATGATTCACGACATCGACATGGTGCTCTCCCTGGTCAAGTCCGGGATCCGGGACATCCGCGCGGTCGGGATCCCCATCCTGACGGAAAAGGTGGACATCGCGAACGTCCGGATCGAGTTCGAGAACGGGGTGGTGGCCAACCTGACCGCCAGCCGGGTCTCCAGCGAAAAGGTCCGGAAGCTCCGGTTCTTTCAGCCCGACGACTACGTCTCCATGGACCTGGCCAACCAGACCGTCAACGTGTTCTCCCTCCAGCCGGCGGACACCGCCTTCGGCAAGGAAATCATCACCCGGAACATCCTGGTGGAGAAAGGGGAGCCCCTGCGCTTCGAGATCCTGCACTTCCTGGATTGCGTCCGGTCCGGGAAGGCGCCGCTCTGCGGGGGGGACGAGGGGTTGACGGCCCTCCGGGTGGCCCAGAAGACCCTCGCGGTGATGCACACGGTCTGAGGGAAGGCCCGGGGAGCCCGTTCCCGGGACGCCTCCACCGCAGCCGGCAGGGCCCCTCAGCGCGGCGCGCCCGGGAAGTTCTTCCGGGCACGCTCCCGCAGGCGGGCG
Source organism: Acidobacteriota bacterium (assembly GCA_018001935.1). Taxonomy (NCBI): domain Bacteria; kingdom Pseudomonadati; phylum Acidobacteriota; species Acidobacteriota bacterium. Next base: position 89,269 of record JAGNHB010000007.1, on the reverse strand, counting down.
GCGGCGTCGGTTTCCCCCCGCCCCTCCAGGATCAGGCTGAGCTGAACCAGGGCCTCGTAGCACTCCGGCTCCAGGTAGACGGCGCGCTGGAAAGCGGTTTCGGCGTCGGCCAGGTCCCCTCTCGCGGCGCAGATGGTCCCCAGCAGGCAGTAGATCTCGGCGGACGCCGACCCCTTCTGCAGCAACGCACGGCTCGCGTGCTCGGCGTCCCGGAGCTGTCCCCGGTCGGCCAGGGACCGGATGGCCCCGACGGGGTCCGGGCCCGTTTCCGCTGGGGGGGGCGGGGGGGCTGCAGGCGGGGACGGAGCGGGGAGGCGGGGCGGCCCCTCCCGGCGGGGGCGGTGGGCGGGCGCCGCCGGGGCACGGCCGACCGGCCTGTCCGGTGGCGGCGGCAAGGGGGCCGTGGACGGCCGCCCGGGGGTGGCCGTCGTCGTCGGGAGGCCTTCCGTCCGGCAGGCGAAGGCCCGCGGGCGGGGCACGGGTTCGAACCCGTTGCGGCAGAAGAAGATCATCTCGGCGTGCCCGACGAACAGCGTCCCGTCGGGCGCCAGGAGGCGACGGACGGTCCGGACCACCCGCGCCCTCGCCTCTTCCGCCAGGTAAATCACCAGGTTGCGGCAGAAAATGAAGTCGTAGGGCTCCCGGCCGAAGAAAAAATCCGGCCGGTTCAGGTTGTCCACCTGGAAGCTCGCGAGGGAGGCGACCTCCGGGGCGAGGTAGAGGCGGTCCTGCCGCCGGGTGAACCAGCGGTTCGTCAGGTTCTCCCAGCCGGGCTCGCGGAAAGAGCGTTTCCCGTAGCCGGCCTTCCGCGCTTTCTCGACGGCCCGGCGGCTGATGTCCACCGCGTCCATCTCGACGTCGGCGGGACGGTAGCCCGCGTGCAGCAGGACCATCAGGGCGGAGTAGGCCTCCTCCCCGGAGGCGCAGGGCGCGGACAGGACGCGGACACGGCGGTTGCCCTCCGCCAGCCGGTCCCGGGCCAGGTCGCCCAGGTACAGGAAAGGCTCTCCGTCCCGGAAGAACCAGGTCTCGGGGACGACGAGGTCTTCCAGCAGGGTCGCCAGGTTTTCCGGCTGACCTCTCAGGAGGCTCAGGATGCCGCCCTCGTCCCGCGTCCCCGTCCTCCGCGCGATCGCCTCCACGGCCCGGTCGAGACCTTCGGGGCCGGTGGTCGCGGGGTCGAGGCCCGCCGTTTCGGCGAGGAGGCGCCCGAGTTCCTCCCGGAAACCGTTCATCGGCCCTCCGGCTCGATGAAGAGGCGGTCCCGGACCTCGTCGCTCAGGATCCGCTCCGGCCGGATCATCTGGAGCGTCCCGGCTTCGTCGAAACTGAGTTCGCCCAGGGAAGGGGTCCCGGGGAGTTCGACCCCGGCGGGGGAGAACGCGGCGCTGTCGAGGGCCAGGGTTTCCGTGACCTTCTCCGCCAGGAGCCCCAGGGTCCGGGGACCCCCGGCGGGGGTCTCGTAGTGGACGAGCATGATCCGGGTGCTCAGGAGGGGAGGGGAGGGAACGCCTTCGTACAGCGCGGTGAGGTCCACGACGGGGACGGTGGCGCCGCGGTAGTCCATCACCCCCGCGACCCACGCGGGTGCCTGGGGAGGCTGGTAGAGGCGGATCGCGGGGACCACCTCGATCAAGCGCGCGGCCTCCATCCCGAAGCGCCTGGGACCGGCCTGAAAGACGAGCAGCAGCATGGGCCCTCCCCGCATCCGATGTCGGGGGGCAGTATAGAGAACAAGCCGGGGGGTGTCAAGGAAAGCGGTCGTCACGGCCCCGCGGCCTATCTGGGGCTTGCCCCCGCGGCCGTCCTGTGGTGAAATAGTCGTGACGGCCCCGGTCCGCGAGGCCGGCGGGAGGACGGGATGGACCGACGGGAATTCTGCCGAGACATGGCCCTGGGCGTCGCCGGGCTCACCCTGGCCGGGGGCGCCGCCGGTGCGCCCGCAGCGGCGGCGGCGGGAACGGGCCCGCCCCTCGCCCGGTACTGGGAGAAAATGCCGGGGAAAAAGGTCCACTGTTTGCTCTGCCCGCACGAGTGCGTGGTGGCCGACGGGGGGAAGGGGCGCTGCAGGGTCCGTCAGAACCGGGGAGGCACCTTCTACACCCTCAACTACGGGCAGATCTGCGCGGTGCACACCGACCCCATCGAGAAAAAGCCCCTGTTCCACTACAAACCCGGCGCCAGTGCCTTCTCCATCGCGCTGCCGGGCTGCAACCTCCGCTGCCGGTACTGCCAGAACTGGCAGATCTCCCAGCACGGGCCCGAGGAACTGAACTGCGTCCACACGCCCCCGGGGCGGACGGCCGCCGCGGCCGCCGCGGCGAAGGCGCCGGTCATCGCCTACACCTACTCCGAACCGGTCGTGGGCTACGAGTACCTCTGCGACACCGCCGACGCCGCCCGCGCCCTCGGCGTCGGCAACGTCCTGATCTCCGCGGGGTACCTCAACCCGGCCCCCCTGAAGAAGCTGATCCCGAAGATGTCCGCCGTCAAGATCGATTTCAAGGGCTTCTCGGATCCCTTCTACCACAGCGTGTGCGGCGGGAGCCTCAAGCCCGTCCTGGACACCCTCGTCACCCTCAAGGACTCGGGGACCTGGTTGGAACTCGTCATGCTGATCGTCCCCACCCTGAACGACAACGTCGCCGAGAACCGCCTGATGTTCCGGTGGATCCGGTCCGCCCTGACCGACCGGGTCCCGCTCCACCTCACCCGCTTCACTCCCTGCTACCAGCTCCAGAACCTGCCCCAGACCCCCGTGAAGACCCTGGAAACCCTCCACGCCGAGGCGAAGAACGCCGGTCTCCAGTACGTCTACGTCGGGAACGTCCCGGGGCACCCCCTCGAGAACACCTACTGCCACGCGTGCCGGAAGATGGTCATCCGCCGGGTCGGCTTCACCGTCGTCTCCCGGGAGATCCGGGACGGGAAGTGCGCTTCCTGCGGCACCGTCATCCCGGGGATCTTCTCGTGAGAGTTCGCCTCGCCTACGACCGGGGCGTCCAGGAGGCCGACCTCCCGGAGGGCCGTTTCCGGTCGGTTCGTCCACCCGGCGGGGCGCCCCTCGCCGACGTCCCGAAAACCCTGGCGGAGGCCCTCGACCACCCGTTTCGAGGCCCGTCGCTTCCCGCTTTCCTTAAAGGCCGCCGGCGCGTGCTCCTCGTCGTCTCGGACGCCACCCGCCGGACGGGGGCCGAGACGGTGCTGCCCCTCCTGAGGGGTTACCTCGACGAACGCGGCCTCGTCCCGCCCGCGGTGAAGATCGCCATCGCCACGGGGATTCACCGTCCCCCCACGGCGGAGGAGACAGGGCCCCTGACGGGCGGGGGGGCGTTCCCGGGCGCCGGGATCGTCGTCCACCGCGCCGACTCCCCGGGCGACCACATCGACTTCGGGGTGACCGCCTTCGGAAACCGGGTCCGCCTCAACCGGGTGGTGGAGTGGGCAGACGCCATCGTCGCCCTCGGCGGGGTGGGCTTCCACTATTTCGCCGGTTTCAGCGGCGGGCGCAAGAGCCTGATGCCCGGCCTGGCCGCCGCGGAAACCATCGCCTTCAACCACCGCCTGGTGCTCGAGCCCGACGGGTCGGGGCGACGGAAGACGGTGGCGGTCGCCGCGCTGGAGGGCAACCCCGTCCACGAAGACATGGAGGAAGCCCTTCGGCGGGTGGGCCTGGACCGGGTCTTCCTCGTGAACGTCTCCCTCGACGAGGTGGGCCGCCTCGCGGCGATCGTCTGCGGCCACGGGATCGACGCCCACCGGGAAGCCTGCCGGGGGTACCTGCAGTCCCACTCCGTCAACCTCCCGGCGCCGGCGGACGTGGTCGTCGCCGGGTCGGGCGGGTTCCCGCGGGACATCAACATGATCCAGTCCCACAAGGTCATCGAGATGGGGCGCTACGGGCTTCGCCCGGGCGGGGCCCTCGTCGCCGTGGCCGCCTGCCCGGAGGGGATGGGGCACCCCGGTTTTTTCCCCTGGTTCCGCTTCCGGGACGAGCGGGCGTTCTGCCGCGAGCTCACGGCCAACTACGTCATCAACGGCCAGACCGCCTTCGCCCTGTTCGAGAAAACCCGGCGCTACCGGGTGATCCTGGTCTCCGGGCTGCCCGACGACGCGGTCCGGGCCATGGGGATGACGCCCGCGCGCCGGCTGCAGGATGCCATCGACCTGGCCGTCGGGGGCCTGGGGGACGACTTCTCCGGGCTGGTCCTTCCCGACGCCGGCACCACCTTCTGCCTCACCGGGAGACCCTCATGAGCCTTCCCCCCGCCCTCCTCCACGAACTCTCCGAGATCTTCGGGCCGGAGCGGACCGTCACGGACCTCGAGCAGCGGCTCTGCTACGCTTTCGACGCCACCAACCGGCCCGTCCTGCCCGACGTGGTCCTGTTCCCCGCGGTCGAGACGGAGGTCGTGAAGACCCTGCGCCTCGCCGCCGCGGAGAAGGTCCCGGTCACGGTCCGCGGGGCGGGGGTCGGCTTCTCCGGCGGCGCGGTCCCCGCCCGGGGGGGGATCGTGCTCTGCATGACCCGGATGAATCGCATCCTCGAGATCGACGCCGACAACCTGGTCGCCGTGGTGGAGCCCGGCGTCGTCACCCAGGACCTCCAGGACGCCGTCGCGCCCCTGGGCCTCTTCTACCCTCCGGACCCCGCCAGCGTGCGGAGTTCGACCCTGGGGGGGAACGTGGCCGAGTGCGCGGGCGGCTTGAGCGCCGTGAAGTACGGCGTGACCAAGCACTACGTCCTCGGCATGCGGTTCGTCCTGGCCGACGGGACCGTGTGCGAGGTGGGGGGCAAGACGGTCAAGAACGTCACCGGGTACGACCTGATCGGGCTGCTCGTCGGCTCGGAGGGGACCCTCGCGGTCATGACCCGCTTCACCCTCAAGCTCCTGCCCCTCCCCGAAACCCGCCGGACGCTCCTGGTGGGCTTCGGGTCGGCGGGAAGGGCAGGGGAGGCCGTTTCCGCCATCATCCGCTCCCGGGTCATCCCCACCGCCCTGGAAATCATGGACCGGGCCTGCATGGACCGGGTGGGCGAATTCAAGGACTACCGTTTCCCCGAGGGAATAAATGCGGTTTTACTCCTGGAGATCGACGGTGACCCGAATGACGTTGACAGAAGAATCAGGCAAGTGCATGAAATCATCGTTGCTCAAAGTGGAAATATTATTTTGGAATCCCGGGTTCCCGAGGAACGCGAACGGGTCTGGGACGTGAGGCGGGCGGTTTCCCCCGCCATCGCCCGCCTGGCGGATACGAAGATCAACGAGGATGTCTCCGTTCCACGTAGCAGAATTCCTGAATTATTTTCGGAGGTTGAGGCAATACGCGTAAAGTACGGCCTCATGATCGTCTGCTTTGGTCACGCCGGGGACGGGAACATTCACGTCAACCTCATGATCCACCGTCACGACGCCGACGAGGTCGAGCGCGCGGAGCGGGCCGTTCGCGAACTTCTGGCGGCGACCGTCCGCCTCGGGGGGGCCATCAGCGGCGAGCACGGGATCGGCCTGTCCAAGCGCGAGTACCTCAGCCTGAACCTCTCCCCGGAGGTCATCGAGCTGAGCCGCGCGGTGAAGCGGGCCTTCGACCCCGCGGGCATTCTCAACCCCGACAAGATTTTCCCCCTGGAACCGGAGCGGGCGGGCTAGGGCGCCCGGGAGCCGGTTCGGTTGCCGGCGGCGGGGAAGGGCACGGGTCAGGTGCGCATCCGGATGACCAGGTACAGGCTCGCGAACCCGAAGAAGATGTTGGGGGCCCAGGCGGCGAAGACCGGCGGCAGCACGCCGAACGCGCCCATGGCCGTGCAGACGTTGAACAGGGCCCAGTAGACGATCCCGATGACCGTGCTGACAGCGATCCCGAACACCGTCCCCTTCTTTCCCATCCGGAAGGCGAAGGGGAGGCCCACCAGCAGCATCACCAGGATGACGAGGGGGTAGGAGATCTTCTTGTGCAGGTCCACCTCCAGGCCCAGGGTGTTGTACCCCTTCCGGCCCAGGCGGGCGATGTAGTCGCTCAGCTCCGTGAAGGAGAGCTTGTCGGCCTTCTTGATCTCGGACTTGAAGTAGGCGGGGGGTTCGATGGCGCGGGACGAGAGGTCCTGGAAACGGAACAGGCTCGTCTTCTCGAACCCGTCCAGCACCCGCCGCCACCCGTCCTGGAAGACCCACCGCCGGGCGTCCTCGTCCCAGCGGGCCTCGCGGACGAAGGAGATCCCCCTGAAGACCGCCTTCTCCAGATCGACGTCGAAGATCCACACGTCGTTGACGACGTTGCGGCGGTCGTCGAAATGCCCGAGGTTGTAGATCCGGCCGGAGGTCCCGACGACCCAGCTGGTCTCGGGGTGGTGGAAGCTCTGCGCCTTGCGGCCCTTGATCTCGTTGTAGAGTTCGTCCTGCCGACGGTTGGTCCAGGGGAGGACCTGCTCCTGCACGACGAAGACGAGGGGGACGAGCAGCACGATCACCAGCACGACGGGCAGGGCGATCCGGTAGACGCTGATGCCGGAGGCCTTCAGCACGAGGATCTGGTTCGACTTCTCCAGCAGGCCGAAGGACACCAGCATGGCGATCAGGACGCAGAAAGGGAGGGCCTGCTGAACCACCATCGGGGTGACGTACAGAAAATATTCGGCTACACGATCGAGAGATACGCTGTTTTTGTAAATGTAGTCCATCAACTCGAAGAGCGTGAAGATGGTGAACAGGGCGACGGCGAACAGGAGAGTGATGGACAGGGCGGCGAGGAATTCCCTGACGATGTACCGGTCCATGATGCGGAACAACCGGAACCGGCTCGGGCCGCCGCCCTCGATCCACTCCTCCACCGGGTCCGCCGCGGGGCGGCCGGCGGGACGGGCCCGGAGGTGCAGGCGGCGGCGGGCCCACCCGGACAGACCGGCCCAGAACGGAAGGTTGAAAAACCGCGCGAAGGGGTGGATCTCGCGGTTGGCGATTCCCAGCAGAACGGCCGCCAGGGCCAGGAAGGCGAGGTTCGGGACCCAGACGCCCACGGACACCGGGTACAGGCCCCAGTAGGCCCCGGCCTTCCAGGAGTAGATGAACAGGAGGTAGTACAGCCCCACGGCCGCCACCGAGATCACGATGCCGGCGGAGCGCCCGCCCCGCCGGGCCCCGACCCCGAGCGGGACCCCCACCAGGGCGAGGGCCAGGCAGGCGAAGGGCAGGGCGAGTCGCTGGTGGTACTCCACCTCCAGGGCAACGACCTCGTCGAAGGTTGGCCGGTTCGGGTTCGAGGGCGCGCGAGCCTGCTCCAGCTCGGCGTCCAGCTGCCCCATGGTCTTCTCCATGTTCCGGAGCGGCGGGGCCTGGATGGAACGGATCTCGTTGAAGGGGATGGTCCCGGCCTCGCTCGTCGCCAGCGAGAAGTTGTCGGGGTCGTCCTGCGGTTGCGTATAGGTGGTTTGTTTTGTTAAATTTACCTGCAGACTGTCCCGGAAGAGCTGGACGTGGCCCTCCCGGGCGAGGTGGAGGGTCAGGCTCCCGGGTTTGGTGCGGTCCACGATGAAGATGCCTTTCCACGTCGAGGTGGCGGGGTCCGAGTCCTCGATGTAGAAGACGAAGTTCCGGAACCGGTCGTGGAACACCCGGGGCTTGAGTTCGGACGCCATGCCGGCCTTGAGGATCTCCACGAGGATGTCCCGCAGGCGGGCGTTGGCCGAGGGGACCAGGTGCGTGGTGCAGAGGAACACGACGGCGGTGGCGCAGAGGGCGACAATGACGACCGGCGGGAGCAGCCGGTTGACCCCGATGCCGCAGGACTTCAGCGCGGTGATCTCGTGGTCGTGGGCGAGACGGCTCATGCAGATCACGACCCCCAGCAGCAGGGCCATGGGGAGCGTCACGAAAAGGACGGCGGGGACGATAAGCCCCACCAGGTTGAAGAACTGGGCGACCGACGCGCCCGCGAACACCAGCGTCCGGGAGATCCTCTGGAACTCCCGGGAAAACGCGATGAAGGTCAGGATGACCACACCCACCACGGTGACGGGGAGAATCTCGAGGTAGATCAGCCGGTGGAGTCTTTTCATCCGCTTGGCCATAAGCCGCGATTTTACCACGTGCGACCCGGGATTGCGGAGCACTATCTTCGGCCCCGGGGTCCCGGGAGGGGACGGCCGCGCCGGGCGGCGCCGTCCGGGGAGGCGCGGACGGACGGATGCCGGTTCGCCCGGCCCGGCCGCGGGTCTTCGGGAAAGGGCCGGATCGACCCGCGCCATTACGTCTGATAAGATATATTATGTCAACTAACCGGTCGGTCCGGGAAATCGGCCGGGGGCACGTCACCCCTCGCGAGGGATGTTGAGGGCATCCAGGAGTTCGCCGTGAATCCGGCCGTTGCTGGCGAGGATTTCCTTCCCGAAGATGTCGAAGGGGCCGCCGCTGAACGTCGTGACCCTCCCGCCGGCTTCCTCGGCGACAACCCGGGCCGCCGCGGTGTCCCAGGGCTTGAGGTGCTCCTCCCAGAACCCGTCGAAGCGCCCGGCGGCGACGTAGCACAGGTCCAGGGCCGCGGACCCGTCCCGGCGGACGGCCTGGGACCGGAGGAGAACGTTTCGGAACCGGCGAAGCACCCCGTCGCTGTGCAGGGCGATGTCGTAGGCGAAACCGGTCACCAGGAGGGATTCGCGAAGGGACCCCGTCGAGGAGCAGCGGATGGGGTTCCCGTTCAGGAAGGCCCCCCTCCCCCGGCAGGCGGTGAACAGTTCCCCGAAGGCCGGGGCCAGGACGACGCCGAGCGTCTCGCGACCGCGCCGCCGAAGGGCGATGGAAACGCAGAAGAAGGGGTAGCCGTGCGAAAAGTTGGTGGTGCCGTCCAGCGGGTCGATGACCCAGAGGTCCGCGGACTCCGCCGGGTCGCGGCGGGTCTCCTCGGTGTAGAAGCAGTCCCCCGGAAACGCGGCGCCGAGCCGGTCCACGATCTCCTTCTCGGCGGCCAGGTCCGCCTCGGTCACCAGGTCGATCAGGCCTTTCTTCCGGATTTCCATCGGGCGCCCGAAGTAGGACATCAGCACCTTGCCGGCGGCTTCGGCGGCCAGGACCGCCTGGCGGTAGCGGTCCGCGATCTCTTGTTCCTCGTTGAACATCATGACTCCTCGTGGGGATGGTCGGGGGCCGCGTCGGGGCCCGAAGCCCCCGGGGCCATCAGGTACCGGGGACGGACCCGCCCGAGGGCCTTCAGCAGGTTCGGGCGAATCGAGGGATTCTGGGCGGACAGATTTTCGATCAGGCGCTTCACGATTTTTCGACGGGATTCCCTGCCGGCGGCCGGGCAGCACCCGTAGACGAGGGGAAACCCGCACTCCGCGGCGAACCGGGTGATGTCGCTCTCCGGGACGTAGACCAGGGGGCGGATGACGGTGATGTCCCCGCAGTCCGCGACGAAGTTGGGCGACATGGCCTTGATGGCGCCCTCGTAGAAAAGGTTCAGGAGCAGTGTTTCGATGAAATCGTCCAGGTGGTGGCCGAGGGCCAGCGTGTGAAAGCCCTCCCTGCGGATGGCGGTGTAGAGGGTTCCCCTTCGGAGGCGGGCGCAGAAGGAACAGGCGGAGGACCCGGGGGTCTGGTGGTCCCGGATGATGGCGGCGTGGTTCTCGTGGAGGGTGTGCACAGTGAACCCGCGGCCGACGAGGTAGTCCCGGATGGTGTCCCACCGGTAGCCCGGGATCCCCGGGTCGAGGTTGAAGGCGGCCAATTCGAAGCGGACCGGGGAGCGACGGCGGAGTTCGCCCAGGACGTGGAGCAGACTGTAGGAGTCCTTGCCCCCCGAGACGGCGACGGCGACGCGGTCCCCTTCCCTGATCAGCGAGAAGTCGGCGATCGCCTTCCCGACGGCGCGCTTGAGTTTCACGAACAGCGGGGAGGGCATCGTTTTCCCCATCACCCCCCCCCTTCCCCGCCCCGCTGGCCGACACGCCGGGACCGATAGTGAAGGAACAGCTCGGAGCCCGCGGCCTCACAGGACACGAGGTCGAGGCGGAAACGGCCGGCCAGGCTCAGCCCGACCCCCGCCACCGGCGTGGGGGCCTCTGCGCCGCCCAGGAGGACGGGGCTGAGGGTGACGAGGACCTCGTCCACGAGGCCGGCTTCGACGAAAAAGGCGTTGACGCGGCCCCCGCCCTCGACGAGGACCCGGTTGCACCCGGCCAGGGCGGGGTCCGCCAGCAGGGCGGACGGGTCGAAGGGGTCGGGCGTGACCAGCCGTTCCAGGCGGGCGGCGGTCCCCGACGGCAGCGGGGCCCCGGGGCCCGGGCCGGCCACCAGGACCCGCTGACCGGCTTGCCGGAAGGCCCTCAGGCCGGGCGGGAGATGGGTGTTCCGGGTCAGGATGCAGACGTCCGGGTGCGCGGCCGCACCCCGCGCGAGCCGCGCGGCGACGGCCGGCCCCGACCGGAGCGCGAACGGGGGGTCCTCCCGCCGAACCGTTTCGCCGCCCACCACGATCAGGTCGACACCGGCGCGGACCCCGTCCAGGCGGTCCCGATCCGCCCGCGACGTGAAGGCGGATCCCGTGCCGTCGGCCGCGGAGATTTTCCCGTCCGTCGACATGGCATAACAGAGGATGACCCGGGGACGATGCATCGCGATCCCTCAATACCCGTTGGTCCGGCGCCCCGATTGCGGTAGAATCCTCCTGCCGGCCGGTCGAGGATGCCCGCGGACGCGCGGTCTCCTTTTTACCACAAATCGCCCCGCTCGTCGGGGGAATCTCGAGACCGCCGGGACGAACCCCCCGGGAGGCCACGCATGAAAAACCCGTTTCTTGTCGGCAGGACCCTCTACCTGCGCCCCCCCGAAACCGGGGACGCGGCCCTGACGGCGGCCTGCACCAACTCCGCCGAGGCCCGGGAGTCCTTCTTCACCCACACGCCGGTCTCCCTCGAGGCCGAAAGGCGCCGTCTCGAAGACCTCGGGCGGCCCGGCGGCGACTACATCCCCCTGGTGATCTGCCCCCTCGGCGTGGACGAGGGGATCGGTCTCACCGCCTTTCACCGGGTGGACCTGGTCAGCCGAGCGGCGGTGTTCTCCATCTGCATCCCCGCTGCCGGCAACTGGGGGAAGGGTTTCGGGACCGAGACCACCCGCCTCATGCTCGCCTACGGGTTCGACATCCTGAACCTCCACCGGGTCCAGCTTCACGTCTGGGCGGAGAACACCCGGGCCATCCGGGCCTACGAGAAGGCGGGCTTCGTCCGGGAAGGCCTGTTGCGCGAGGCCATGAAGCACCACGGGAAATACTGCGACTTCCTGGTGATGGGGATCCTCGAACCGGAGTGGAGGTCCCGCAGCGCCGGCCCCGCGGGCCGGGGGGACGCGAACGGCGGTTGAGCCTCCCCGGGCCGTCATCCCGGGCCTTCGCCCGGAATTTTCCTTGAACCGAACGGCGTGCACCATGTATGATGAGCCCGGAATCCGCGAGGGATTCCGGCCGGGAGATCCATGGCATCGGATTCAAGACACACGAGGCGCATGCGGGTCGGGGCACTGCTGTGCCTTCTGTCGGCGGCCCTGCCCGCGGCCGCGGCCGAGGCGCCGCCCCCCCGGCTCCTGAGGCTGACCTGTTTCGTCCAGGAGCCGTCCGGAGGCCCCGTGGACGGGCTGCCCTCGTCCGGGTTCACCGTCACGGTGGACGGCCGCCCCGCGAAGATCGCCGACTTCGTTCACAACCCCGACACGCCGGTGGCCGTGGGGGTCCTCTTCGACCACGGCGCTCCCGACATCCGCGAGGGGATTTACGGCATCGACCAGCTGTTGCAGGGGATCTACTCGATGCTGCGCTTCGAGGACGACCTGTTCATGGACTCGTACGGTTTCGTCCCGGTCCGGTTCGTCTCCCCGGGCGCCTCCCGCAAGGATGTGCGGGACGTGGTCAGCCGTTTCCGCCCGCACCTCCTGTCCTCCGAGCGAGCCGTCCGGGAGAATTTCGGGAGCCTCGCGATCCCCCCCGACACCGTCCGGTATCCGGCGGGGGGAGATATGGTCCCGGCCGTGGTCGCCCATGCCGTTCGGACCCTTCGGGAGATGCCCCAGCCGCGCAAGGCCCTGATCTGGGTCATGAGCAACAAGGCGGGCAGACCGGGGCGCGAGGTGATGGAGGCCCTGGACCCCTCCATCCCGGTCCTCGCCGTGGTCTTCACCGGGAGCGACCCGGCGGCCGACCGCCTCGCCGCCCTCCAGGCGGCCCTGCGGGAGATCGGCTCACCGCTGGCCATGGTTCAGGACCGGATCGATGCGGCGACAGCCGGCCGGATGGCCTTGGCTAACCTGCTCTGGTGCTACGAGATGGCAATCGAGACCCCCCCGGCGAAGAAAGCGCCCCGGGCCCCCCGGGTCCGGATCGCGCTCCGGGAACCCGGCCTCGAAATCTATTACCCGGCCCGTCCGGGCGGCAGACGCGACAAGCACTGACCAAGGAGGCCCGTATGTGGTTTGAGGAAATCAAGGAACTCCTCATGGCGGAGGACGAGCAGTTCCGGCGGATCGCCGCCGAGCACCGGCGACTGGACAAGGAACTGGCCGACTTGTCCTCCCGAAAGTACCTCTCGCCGGAAGACCAGCGGTTGGAAGCGGAATTGAAGAAGAAAAAACTGGCGGCCAAGGACCGGATGCTCCGGATGGCCGAGGAATACCGGAAAGCCCACGAAGGTGGGAAATGATCGACCGGGAGGGCATCCCGTTCATTCTGGCCGGCCTGCTGATCGCGGTCGCGGGAGGCTTGGCGTCGTGGCCCCTGGCCCTGCCGGGCGTCGTCCTGACCGTGTTCTTTGTCAACTTTTTCCGGGACCCCGCGCGGCGGGTCCCGCCGGGCGAGAACGCCGTCTCCCCGGCCGATGGCCGGGTCATCGCGGTCAAGGGCCTCGACCCGGCCGCCAACGAGGGTTACGTTCAGTTCATCAGCATTTTCATGAACGTCCTCGATGTGCACGTCAACCGCTCCCCCGTGCCAGGGCGGGTCCTCGAGTACCGGCACTGCCCCGGCAAGTTCCTCCCGGCTTACGCGGAACGGGCCCCGTTCGAGAACGAGCGGAACGTCATCGTCGTCGAGGGTGCCCACGGGAGGCTCCGCTTCTCGCAGGTCGCCGGGATCCTGGCCCGGCGGATCGTCTTCCGCAAGCGCGTCGGGGACACCCTGGAAAAGGGGGACCGCATCGGCATGATCCGTTTCGGTTCCCGTGTCGACATCTGGCTGCCGGCGGGGCTCGTGGCCGCCGTGAAACCCGGGGACCGGGTCCGTGCAGCCTGCACCATCATCGCCACAAAGAAGACGGACAATGGAAACCATTGACAAAAAAGCTTTTCCACGCCGAGGGATCTTCATCCTCCCCTCCCTTCTGACCACCGCGAACATCTTCTGCGGCTTCTTCGCCATCACGATCCTGATGACCGGGGAAAAGGGCGCCATGGACCTCGCGGCCAAGGCAATCGGCATCGCCATTCTCCTGGACGGCCTCGACGGCCGGCTCGCCCGGATGACGGGAACGACCAGCCAGTTCGGCCTCCAGCTGGATTCCCTGGCCGACGCCATCTCCTTCGGGCTGGCGCCGGCGGTGATGCTGCTGAACTGGCCCCGCCTGCTCCACTGTCCGCAGGACTACTGGACCTGGGGCTGGATCGCCTGCTTCCTCTACATGGTCTGCGGCGTCATGCGCCTCGCGCGGTTCAACGTCCAGACGCCCGGGATCAAGCACTTCCTGGGTCTGCCCATCCCCGCGGCCGCGGGCGTCGTGGCGGCCCTGGTGCACTTCTCCGCGAAGTACCCCCACCTCCAGATCTTCGACCCGAACGTGTTCATTTACTGGCTCTTCCCGATGGCCACCGTCCTCGGGATCTTCATGATCAGCACCATGCGCTTCGCCAGCATGAAGAGTCTCAGTTTCAACAAGGACAAGCCCTACTTCACCATCGTCCTCATCGCCCTGCTTTTGACGGGCGTCTACTTCTTCTCCCACGAACTGCTGATGGCCATCGCCGGCCTCTATTTTCTCTCGGGGATTGTGGGGACGCTCCGGCGCAAGCTGTTCGCGCACCACTCTCAGCCGGCCCACCACGAGCATGAGGAAGCACCCGCAGAGTAGGTTCACCCCCGGCGCCCTGGCCGCCGCCCTGGCCCTCCTGGCCGCGGGCGGGTGCATCGGGATCCGTCCCCTGCCCCGCCCCGCGCTCCAGCAGGGCTTTCTGCAGCGGAGCGACTTCTGGACGGGCACGGCGGAGTCGGGCGGGGTCACCCTTCGGGCCCGGGTCCTGGCGTCGGCGGCCGACAGCCTGGCCGTTTTCGACGCGGACCTGCCGTCCGCCGGCATCCTTCCCGTCTTCGTCGGCCTTCGGACCACGTCGTCGGCGCCACTGTCATGGCAGAACGCCCGCTTCACCCTGCAACCGGGGGGGAAGCCGGTGTCGCCGGTCCCCTTCGAGCGGGTTCAGAAGCGCCTCCTCAAGCGCTACGGCGTCCGCATGTACAGCGACGCGGAAATCGAGGCCTTCCGCACGGCCTTCAGCGCGTTGCAGCTCCCCGAGGGGCCCCTGGACGCCGGGCGGGAGGCGTGGGGCGTCCTCTACTTCCCGATCAGGGAACCGAAGGACCTCGACCGGGAGTTGACCCTGGGCTTCCTGGGCTTCCTGGGCGGCGCCGAGCCCGTCCGGATCACCCTGCGATGCCCCGCCGAAGCCCCGACGGACCTCTGAGCGGGCTCCCGGCGAGGCCCGTTCCGTTTCCCCGGTGCCCCATCACCGAATTCTATCGATGACAGGAGTCCCCATGAACCCGACCCGCAACATCCCCGTGAAGTTCGTTTACCCCAAGGACGAAAAGCACCGCGTCGAATTCGCCAACCAGTTCGCCATCATGCAGGTGGACATGGACGTGATCCTGGACGTCTGCGTCGTGGATCTCAAGCAGGTGCTGGACATCAACCAGAAGCTGCAGACCGGGACGGCCCAGCCCGACGACATCCTCGAGGCCAACGTCATCCACCGGATCGGCATGTCCATCAGTTCATTGGTCAAGCTGAAGCAGCAGCTCGACCAGATCTTCCAGAACCTCGAGAAACAGGGGGTGCTGATGAAGAAGATGGACGGCGGGCTGGCCCCGGGGAGCATCCAGTAAGCGCTTGCCGTTCCGTCGTTTCGACAACCGTCGGGACGACGGTCCCGGCAGCGATCCGCACGACCCCGGCACCCCGGCTAGGGACCAGCGGGATCGTGATCCGAAACGCCGCGTTTTTCTCAAGGAGGATAGGGATGAAAAGCCTGCGCACTGCCGGATTGATTCTGTCGGCCGTCACCCTGCTGTCGGTCCTGGGGTCGTGTTCCGCCGAGACGCCGCGGGAGGCGGCAAAGCCGGACTCCACGGCCGCCGCCACGGCGTCGCCCGAGCCCAAGCCGTTCACCCTCCCCGCGTCCGACACCTTCACCCTGGTCACCGACGCCGGGGAGATCACCATCAAGCTGGAGCCCGGGCAGGCCCCCCGGAACGCCTACCAGGTCAAGCAGCTCGCGGCCAGGGGGTTCTACGACGGCGTCGGCTTCCACCGGGTCCTCCGCAACACCATGGTGCAGGCCGGCTGCCCCAACAGCAAGGACCGGAACTTCTACGACGACGGCAAAGGCGACGCGGGGGTGTTCATCCCCTTCGAGGACAACGACCTGAAGATGACCGCCGGCGCCGTGGCCATGGCCCACGGGCGGGACAAGGACTCCGCCTCCAGCCAGTTCTTCATCTGCGTGGCCGACTACCCCAAGTGGGAGCACGAGTACACCATCATCGGCCGGGTGACGAAGGGCCTGGACGTGGCGAGGAAGATCTCCCTGGCCCCCACCCTCGCGCCCGACCTCCCGACCCACCCGAAGGACATGGTGGTCATCAAGAGCGTCCGCTTCGAGGAGCCCCCGCCCCCCAGACCCGAAGAGAAAGGCAAGGAAAAAACCCGAAAGTAGGTGGTGGCGCAAGCTTCAGCTTGCGCGCATCGTCGTTGCCGATCAAGATGCCCACGTGGCCAGCCCCGCCGGCAGCGAGTCTCCGAGCCGCCCTTGTCCGGCGGCGAGTCTTCGAGCTGCCGCTTTCGGGACGTGCCGACACACTTCTTCCGCCCTGGGCTGACGACCGGATGATCCGCTCTTCGCCCAAGCGGTCGAAGTCGTCCGGCCAGGACGTAATTTGCGTGCGACGCCCCGAACCCCGCAAGAATCCCCTTGACTCCCCGGTGGTCGTCCGATAAGTTGACCGCGAAGGCAGGCAGGGAACCTTGACGACATTGCAGATACTCCAGCCCGGCGACCTCGTCGCCGACCGCTTCCGGGTCGAGCGCCAGGTCGGGCGCGGCGGGATGGGGACGGTGTACCGGGCCCTCGACACCGAAAGCGGCGACACGCCCCTGGCCCTCAAGGTCCTCCACGACCTGGAGCCCTCCTCGGTGGCCCGTTTTCACCGCGAGGCCTCCCTCCTCTCCCGGCTCGTTCACCCCGCCATCGTGTGCTACGTCGCCCACGGTCTCACCCCGGGCGGAAACCCCTTCCTGGCCATGGAGTGGCTGGAGGGGGAGGACCTCGCCGCGCGGCTCAAGCGCGGCCCCCTGATGCCCGGCGAGGTGGCGGCCCTGGCGCGGCGGGTCGGGTCCGCCCTGGGCCTCGCGCACGGGATGGGCGTGGTGCACCGCGACCTCAAGCCCGGGAACATTTTCCTGGAGCGGGGGGAGGTGCGCCGCGCCCGGGTCCTCGACTTCGGGGTCGCCCTGGCCCGCACGGCCACCCTGACCCTCACGGCCACCGCCGACGTGGTGGGGACGCCGTTCTACCTTGCCCCCGAGCAGGCGCGGGGGGCCCACCACGTCACGCCCCGGGCGGACGTCTTCTCCCTGGGGTGCGTCCTGTTCGAGTGCCTGACAGGTCGGAAGGCCTTCGACGGCGACTCCGTCCTCGCCGTGCTCGCCGCCATCATGGTGTGTGAAAACCCCTTCAGGGGAAAACATTTCCCGGGGGTCTCCGACAAGATCCGGGGATGGGTGTCCCGGATGCTGGCCAAGGAACCTGACCGCCGTCCGGCGGACGGGTCGGCCGTCGTCGAGCTGTTCAAGGCCTGTGTCATTTCCGGGGAGGCGGACGATGAGCACCCCGGTCCGGCGACATCCCTCAGCGTCCGGGAACAGAAACTGGTCACCGTCATCGCGGGCAAACCCGCCCGACCGACGCCGGGGGCCGCCCTCGACGCCGGCCTGGTGCGCTCGCTGGAACAGTCGGCCCGGACGTTCGGGGCCCGGTGGGAATCCCGCCCGGACGGGACCGTGCTCCTCACGCTCACGGGCTCGGAACTCGCCCGTGACCAGGCCTGCCAGGCCGTCCGGTGCGCCGTCAACCTTCGGGACGCGTTCGGGGGCGGGGAGCTCGTCGTCACGACGGGCAACACCGAGATGGACGGGGCCACCCCGACCGGCCCGTTGACCGAGCGGTACGCCGAGATGCTCAGGACCGTCCGGACGGACCCCGACACGACGCGGGGCGCCATCTACCTGGACGGGGCGACGGCCGGCCTGGTCCGCGGGCATTTCGAAATCCGTGAACAGGGCGGCTGGATGACCCTGGACGAGGGGGCGAGCGAGGCGGTCCCCGCGCGGAGGCTCCTCGGGCGGCCCACGCCCTTCGTGGGGAGGGAGCGGGAGCTGGGCACGCTGCGGGGCCTGCTGGCCGAGAGCACCGCGGACGGGGTGGCCCGGGTGGCCCTGGTGATCGCCGAGCCCGGGATGGGGAAATCCCGCCTCGTCTCCGAGTTCCTGGCGGAAGTCCGGCGGGCGGGCGACGTGTTCGTGCTCACCGCCCGGGGTGATCGCATCAGCCTCGGGGCACCCTTCTTCCTGCTCCGGGAAATGATCCGGGGGGCGGTGGGTCTTCAGCCCGGGGAGCCGGACGCGGAGGGCCTCCGGAAGCTCGACCGCTTCCTCGGCCGGGTCCTTTCCGGCGAGCCGAGGGACAGGGTCTCACACTTTTTCGCGCCCATGCTGGGGCTGCCGGCGGTCGCCCGGCCGCGGGCGCACCTCCCCTCGGGTGAACTCAACCCCCGGGCCCTGGGCGACCAGCTCCGGCAGGCCGTGGAGGTCTGGCTGGCGGCGGAGTGCGCCGACCACAACGTCCTGGTGGTGCTGGAAGACCTCCACTGGGGCGACGTGCCCACGGTCCACTGCCTGGACGCGGTGTTGAGAAACCTCTCCGAATCCTCCCTCTTCGTCCTCGCAACCGCCCGTCCCGAGGTCCACGACCTGTTTCCGGGGTTGTGGGCGGCGCGCGGCGTGCAGGAAATCCGGCTGGCTTCCCTGTCACGCCGCGCCACCGATCGGCTGGTGTCGGAGGCGATGGGGCCATCGACCCCGGAGGAGGTCCGGGCGAGGATCGTCGCACGGTCCGCCGGGAGCCCGTTTTTCGTCGAGGAACTGGTGCGGGCGTTCCGCGACGACCCGGCCCTGACCCTCCCGGGCAGCGTGGTGGCCATGGTCCTGTCGCGCCTGGAGCGTCTTCCGGTGGAAGCCCGCCGGGTCCTGAGGGCCGCGGCCGTCTTCGGGCAGGTTTTCTGGCAGGGGGGGGTCGCCCATCTCCTTGGCCCGGACTGGCGGGTGGGAGACGTCGAGGCCTGGCTCTCCCGGCTCGTGGACGAAGAGGTGGTCGCGGCCGTCCCCCAGAGCCGGTTCCCCCCCGGGAAGGAGTACGAATTCCGCCACGCCGTGATGCAGGAGGCGGCCTACGGCATGCTGACGGCCCCGGACCGCGCCCTGGGTCACCGCCTGGCCGCCGGGTGGCTGGAGCAGGCCGGGGAGCGCAACAGCCGGGTCCTCGCCGAGCACCACGAGCGCGGCGGGGAAGCCGGGCCCGCCGCGGGCCTCTACCGCCAGGCCGCGGGGCAGGCCCTCGAGGGGAATGACCTCGAGGGCACCCTCCACTGCGTGCAGCGGGCCATCGCCCTGGGGGCCGGCGGTGAGCTGAAAGGCGAGGTTCACGTTCTCGAGGCCGAGGCCCTGGACTGGCTCGGGCGGATGGACGAGGCGATCCGCGCCGGGTTCGACGCCCTGGCGCTCCTCCCGCGTTACGGGACCGGGTGGCTGCGCGCCGCGGGGTTGGTCGCGGAAGCGGCGGGGACCCAGGGCGACCTGGACACCGTCGAGGTAATGACCACGGAACTTGTCGGGGCGGTACGGAATACCCCCCCCAATGCCGAACTGGTCCAGGCCTGCACACAGGCGGCGGTGAAACTCCTCCTGGGGGGGCGCCCCCAGGCGGCGGAACCCCTCCTGAGGTCCGTCCAGGGCCGGATGATCCCTGACGATCCCCTCCTCCGCGCCTGGCTGGAGCGTTGGCTCGGCTTCAAGTGCCTGGTTCAGGGGGATTCGGCCGGGTTCCTCGTGCTGATGGAACAGTCGGCGGAGCACTTCGCCCTGGCGGGGGACCTCCGGAACGCCTGCCTTCAGCGCGGAAACGCCGGGTGGGCCTACGGGGACCTGGGCGCCTACGACGATGCCCGGCAGGTCCTGACCCGGGCCCTGGCGTCGGCGGAGAAGCTCGGCCTGGAAGGCGTCGCCGCTTCCGTGCGCACCGACCTCGTCCCGGTCCTGGCCTGCCTGGGGCTGACGGACGAAGCCCTGGAAGCCGGCGCCCTGGCCGCCCGGGCCGCCGCCGGTCAGGGGGAACTGCGCATGGAAGCCATCGCGCGTCTCCACCGGGCCCTCATGCTGCTCCAGCGCGGCGAACGGGCGGAGGCCGACGCGGAGATCAACCGCTCCCTGGCCTGTGCCGAGCAGATCCTTCCCACCCGTGCCTACGCGCTGGCCGTCAAGGCCCGGGTCCTCCTGGCCGGGGGAGATCCCGCGGCGGCCCTGGAGACCGCCAGGCAAGGAATCGGCATCCTCCGTGAACTCAGGGCGCTCGACGCGGGGGAATCCTTCCTGCGGCTGGTTCACGCCGACGCCCTGGCGGCCTGCGGGTTTCACGGCGAAGCGGAGGCGTTCATCGGGGCCGCGCAAGAAAAGCTCCGGGAGCGCGCGGAGCGCATCGTGGATCCCCAATGGCGCCGGAGTTTCCTGGAACGCGTCCCCGAAAACCACCGGACGATGACCTGGGTCCCCTGCCCTGCCGACCCGCCCTCCCCCTCGCCGGAACAGGCCTGAAGCCGCGGTCGGCCGGACCGCGACGCGGGTTCGCGAAGCTGCGTTTGACGATCTTCAAATTCTTTCCAAAAGGGAAGTTGGAAAACCGCCATGACGCCGCGCGTTTCCGGGACGACCTCGCACCCGGTGAACAGGTCGCGGAAGGGTCTCGACGCGAGCGGGTGCCCCCGCCCGGACTCGGCGTCCTCGAGACGTTTCGGCGAAACCGGCCCCCGCCCGAGGTCGCGGGTGTCGCGGGTCCCCAGGGCTTTAATGCCGGCCTGCCGGCAGTACGCCGTGCGCGCCGCCTCCTCGCTGTCGACGAAGCCCGGGTTGTTCGGGGCCGCCGCCTCGTCGCCACCGCAGAGGATGGGCATGCCGTCCTGGCTCATCAGTTCGGACGGCATTGCGTCGAGGCGGAAGACGTCGATGCCCCGGTTGGCCCAGAAGGCGAAGATCCGGTAGACCTCGCGGACAACCCGCGGGTTCGCGTAGTTCAGGTCGAACTGGAAGGGGTAGAAGGCGTGGTACACCCACTTGATCCGGAGGCCGGCGGAGCGGGCTTCCGGCCTGAAAAACCCGTTCACGGCGGATAAACGGAGCCGAACACCCTGACGGTTGTTATTGCTTCGTCGTCGGGGCGGCCTTGCGCCGGAGGAGGTAGAGGACCAGCGCCACGGGGAAGATGAGGATGGCGATGAACTGGGAGGTGGAGATGTGCACGAGGATGAACCCCCGCTCGTCCCCCCGGAGGAACTCGATGAGGAAGCGGAAGAGGGAGTAGGCCAGGGCATAGGTCAGCACGATCTGGCCGTCGAAGGCTTTCCGGCGGTAACGGAGGAGCAGGAAACCGAAGAGGAGCAGGTTGAACACGGCCTCCATGGCCTGGGTGGGCCACAGAGGCCGGTTGAGGAACTCGTTGGGGACCTGGCACTGGATGTCGCTGAAGGTGACGCCCAGCGGCGAGTCCGTTGGGGCGCCGTGGCAGCACCCCGCCATGAAGCAGCCGATCCGCCCGAACATGTGCCCGAGGGCCAGGCCGGGCCCGTAGGCGTCGGCGATCTTCCAGCCGGGCAGCTTGTACTTGCGGAAGTACCAGATCGAATAGAGGGCGGCGAAAACGAAGCCCCCGTAGAAGACCCCGGCCGAGCGCAGGTACTCGATGGTGAAGATGTTCGCGGGGTTGGACAGGTAGGTGCTGTCGGTGACGATGAGCAGGAGTTTCGCCCCCACCAGGGCCACCAGGATCATGGTGACGGTGAAGTCCCAGATCAGGCGGGACTCCTGCTTCTCGTAGCGCTTCGCCAGAATGGAGGTGGTGATCAACCCCGAGAAGAAGCCCGCGGTCACCAACAGGCCGTAGGCGGAGATGGGGAAGAACCCGATGTGAAATTCCGAGGGGAACATGGGGTGAAGCCTACTCGGCCTCCTCCTCCCGCTCCTTCTTGGCCGCTTCCACGATCTTGGCCTGGATGTGGGAGGGGACGATCTCGTAGCCCTGGATCTCCATGGTGTAGGAACCGCGGCCGCCCGTCATGGAGGTGAGGTCGGGGGCGTAGGTCAGCATCTCGGCCATGGGCACCATGGCACGGATCACCGTGAACTTGCCCCGGGAGTCCATCCCCTGCACGCGGCCGCGCCGGGAGTTCAGGTTCCCCATGATGTCGCCGGCGTTCTCTTCGGGCACGTGGACCTCCACCTGCATGATCGGCTCCAGCAGGACCGGCTTCGCCACTTCCATCGCCTTCTTGAAGGCCAGCGAACCCGCGATCTTGAAGGCCATTTCCGAGGAGTCCACCTCGTGGTAGGAGCCGTCGTAGAGGGAGACCTTGAAGTCCACCACGGGGTATCCCGCGAGGTAGCCGCGCTCGGCCGACTCCAGGATCCCCTTCTCCACCGCCGGGATGTAGGTCTTGGGGATGGCGCCGCCGAAGATGTCGTCCTCGAAGGAGAACCCGGCGCCCCGGGGCTGCGGCTCCATGCGGACCTTGCAGTCGCCGAACTGGCCGTGCCCGCCGGTCTGCTTCTTGTGGCGGCCCTGGACGTCGGCCTTGCCGGTGATGGTTTCACGGTAGGGGATCTTGGGCATTTTCAGGAGAACGTCCACGCCGTAGCGGGTCTTCATGCGCTCCACGACCACTTCCACGTGGAGCTGGCCGGACCCGGCCACCAGGAGTTCCTTGGTCTGGGGGTCGCGCAGAAAGGAGATCATGGGGTCCTCTTCCTTCATACGGGCCAGGGCGATGCTGATCTTCTCCTCGTCGCCGCGGCTCTTGGGCTCGATGGCGAAGCTGATGGCGGCCTCGGGGTACTTCAACTGGCTGAAGACCACGGGCCTGGACTGGTCGGACAGGCTGTGGCCGGTCAGGGTGGCCTTCAGCTTGGTGACCGCGCCGATGTCGCCCGCCTTGACCTCGCCGACCGGGGCCACGTTCTTGCCCTGGACCACCTGGAGGGCGCCGATGCGCTCGACGGTCTCGGCCGCCACGTTGTAGAGCGAGGAGTCGGATTTCATGACCCCGCTGTACACCTTGAAGATGCTGATGCGGCCGGCGAAGGGGTCCGCAACCGTCCGGAAGACGTAGGCAGCCACGGGCTCGTCGGCGGAAATCTTCCGCTCGACCGCCTCGTTTGTTTTCGGGTCGGTGGCGGTGAAGACGGCCCGCTCGAGGGGGGACGGCAGGTACCGGACCGCGGCGTCGGCCAGCTGGGTGGTCCCGTAGTTGAGCATGCCGGACGCGCAGAACACCGGGGCGATGGCCTGGGACAGGATTCCCTTCTTCAGGCCGGCGACAAGGTCGGCGTCGTCCAGGGAACCGCTGTCGAAGAACTTGGTCATCAAGTCCTCGTCGCTCTCGGCGACGAACTCCACCAACTGCTCCCGGCGCGTGTCGAACTCGCCCTTGAGGTTCGCGGGGACGTCCACGGTCTCGCACTTGCCGGTGTCGTCCTTGTAAAGGTGCGCCTTTCCGGTGATCAGGTCGATCACGCCCTTGAAGTCCTTCTCCTTCCCGACAGGAATCTGGACGGGGACGGCCGCGCGGCCGAAGACTTCCTGGACGTTCTCGAGCACCTTGCCGAAATCCGCGTTCTCACGGTCCATCTTGCTGATGACGACGCAGCGGGGAAGCCCGGCCTCGTTGGCGAACTCCCACACCTTCTCCGTCTGGACCTCGACGCCCGACACCGCGTCCACCACCACCATGGCCGTGTCGGCGACACGGATGGCTTCCCGCGCCCCCTGGATGAACGCCATGTACCCCGGGGTGTCGAGGAGGTTGAGCTTGTGCTTGTCGTGCTCACAGTACGCCAGGGCGCTGCGGATGCTGACCTTGCGGGCGATCTCGTCCTCGTCGAAATCCGTCACCGCGTTGCCTTCGTCCACTTTCCCCAGGCGGGTCGTCATCCCCGTGGAGTAGAGCATGCCCGACACGAGCGAGGTCTTGCCGCAGCCCCCGTGGCCGATGAAAACCAGATTCCGGATCTTGTCGGTGTCGTAAACTTTCATATGCCGTCACTCCTTGGTGTTTTTTCCTGCCGGTCGCAAAAGAGGGCGATATTACCATGCGGCAAGAGGGGATTCAACAGGAAAACACGGCGTTGCGGCCCCTCCCTGACGCCGGGCGAAGCGCCTCGCCCCTCCCCTGCGGGACCCGTTTGGGGAACGGCGGGGACCCGCTTTCCTATTCAACAGTGATGAGCCCATAAAAAGACCGGGGAACGAGCGGGAAAGGCTTTGCAAGACCCCTGTCTTAGCCGTCGCCCGGAGGGCGAGGGTATTCTAACGGCGGAAGAGGTTGCGCAGCACCTGGGCGCCCATGGACGGGTTGGCGG
This sequence comes from Acidobacteriota bacterium, assembly GCA_018001935.1. NCBI lineage: Bacteria > Pseudomonadati > Acidobacteriota > Acidobacteriota bacterium. The sequence continues at coordinate 65,289 of JAGNHB010000007.1, read as the reverse complement.
CGAGGCGGCGCTTGCAGTAGCCCACGGCGTCCTTCCAGTTCTCGGCGTAGGGGACGTACAGGCGCACCCGAACCCCCCGGCGGACCAGTTCGTCCTGGACGCGCAGCCGCGGGACCCCCAGCAGCATCTGGACCTCGAAACGGTCCCGCCGGGGGTTGAGGCGCTCGGCCACCGCGAGGGCCCGGTCCAGGACCGCCTCGTCGTGGGTGGCGATCTCCACGTAATGCCCCCCGTCGAGCAGGAGCCCCGTGAACTCGACCAGCCGCTCCTTCATGGCGGGCTTCTGCCGAAGCGCGATGTCGGGCGGTTCGAGGTAGATGCCGATGCAGATCCGGACCCTCGCCGCAAGCCCCCGGAGCGCGAGAATGTCCTCCCGGGTCCGGTGGAGGCGCGACTGAAGGACGGTCCCGAGCCCGGGGACCTCGGGCAGGAGGTCGCGGTAGACCCCGAGCGTCAGGTCGGTGAAGCGGTGATCCTCCATGTCGAGGGTCACGCCGATGCCCTTCGAGAGCGCCGCCCGCGCAATCTCCCCGATGCGCCGGCGGTAGGGTCCCGGTTCTCCGCCCGCGGCGAACTGGGTGGGCTTGAGGGAGAGGGTGGCGAAAGGCTGGGGGCCCAGGATCTCGAGCAAGCGGTGGTAGGCGGCGAGGGACCGCTCCCCTTCCCCGTCCTCCCGGAGGTCTTCCCCCAGCAGGTCGAGGGTCGACCGGACCCCGCGCGAGTCCCACAGCGTACGGGCGGTCTCCACAGCCTTCGCGGCGCTGTCCCCGGCAATGTAGGGGGCGGCGAACAGGCGGACGAGACGCCCCGGCGTCAGGTTGACCAGGCGCTGCTTCAGGCTCAAGGCGATTCCCCCCTCATGAAATGGCCGCGATTGAAGACGTCGTGCTCACCGGGGCTCCCTTGCGCGAAGCCGGTGGTGACCGGGCGCCACGGCGCGGTTCCCTCCCGGCGGCGCACGGGACCACGGCCTCCCGGGCCGCCCCGGTCCGGCCACGCTGCGCCACGGGCTGCACGGCCCACTCTCACTGCCGGTGCTCCACCCAGATCAACTGGTCCACGGGGAAGCCCCAGGCCCGGGCCTTTTCCACCAACCGGTCCCGAACGGCACGTTCAAGGGACGGCGTGCGGGAGAGGATCCAGAGATAATTCCGCTTCGGACCGCAGACCAGGGCCCAGGCATAGTTGTCCGCGTCCAGGTCGATGATGTTGTAACTGGCGTAGAAAGGGCCGAAAAAGGACACCTTGAAACGGCCCGTTTCCGGGGATTCGAGGGGGAAGGCCTTCCCCTCGGCTTCCTTCCACTTCCCCTTCCCGGCGTTGTAACCCCGGTTGAGGACCTTGACCCCGCCGTCCGGGCGGAGGGAGTAATCGGCGGTGACCCGGGAAAGCCCGCGCTCGAAGGAGTGGTCCAGACGGGCAACCTCGTACCACTTGCCGAGATACCGATCCAGCTTGAAACCGGTGACGGCCCGGACCCCCTCCGGGATCCCCAGGCAGCCCGACGAGGTCACCAGGAGGATCACCGCCCCGACGAGAAGCACCACAATGGAGTAACGCATGTTTTTCCCTTTCAATGATTTTTTCATGTTCTTCCCCCGACGCCGGCCGACTGACCCCTGGAGAAGCCGTCGTCAAAAGGCAAGGCCAGGCACGGCCGGCCCACTCCTTGGATGGGAACAACGGCCGATGGATGCATCCGCTCCGCTTCAGGGCCGTGCCGGCGGGGCGCCTTGCTCCAGGCGGGTCGCCAGGTCGGGCGCGAGACCCCGGGCCCTCAGGGCCAGGGCCGCCGTCCGGGGGATGTCCAGGGCGAAGCCTTCCTGCCTGCGCCTCTCGTACTCCGCGGCGTAATCCTCGGGGACCCTGAGCATCCAGTTGCTCTCGTTCACGGTCCCCGGGGCGTTGTAGATCTCCCGCATGCCGAAGAGGTCCGTGAAGAAGACCATGACATTCCGCGCGGGGCAGGCCAGGAGGTCGGCGAACTTGGCCCGGACCAGCGCCCCGGGGTCCGCTTCCAGCGTTTCGACGAAGGCGGGGCGGGCGGACGCGTCGGGGCAGAGTTTCGCCCCGAGGTAGGCGGCCTGCTCGGCGGCCGCTGGGGTACCGTGCCACCGCTCCGCCAGCAGCCGCAGGGGCGGGGTGTCGTGGTTGCCCGTCATGACCCAGTCCGCGCTCCGGGCGTTTTCGGTCCGGTAGACGTCCTCCGGGTTCTGCAGGTTCGCTTTCTGGGTCACGCGGAATCGCCCGAGCCCGTACCGTTTCAGGACCTCACCGAGGGGGTACGGCATGGTGCTGAGGACCTCGGCCAGGATGTCGCCGGTCCGCCGGCCGTGACAGTGCGCCGCCTCCACGATGACGTCGAAGAGAACGCTGTAACGCTCCACCTGCGCCGGTTCGAGCGCCTTCACCCACTCGTCCGCGTAGCGGGCCACCCCGGGAGACCGGTTGATCTGTCCGGGACGGGGGATGGCCAGGGACGCCAGGGCGGGGTGATCGGGAAGATCGGGGGAACAGAACAGCCGGGCGCCGTTCTGAACGGCGTGGAGCGGGTCGGGGTCGTCGGCCCGGTAGACCCACGGGCAGATGTGGCCGTGGGGGTGGTCCAGCCGTACCCCGTCGTACTCGGCGAAGGTCTTGTCCATCCGTGCCCGCATCAGTTCGAGGGCCGGCCCCGGCCGACCGCCGACCCGGTACTTCCGCGGGTCCAGCACGGGGAAGTTCCAGGGCTGCCCCTCGGGGTTGGTCCGGCTGGGCGGCGCGCCCATGAGGTAATCGGTCATGTACAGCGACTGCCAGGCCCAGGCGTCCGAGACCGAGATCCCGATCTGCAGGTCGCCGTAGAGCTTCAGCCGCAGGCCCGCCGCCGTCTGGCGAAGCTCCCGGTGCTGGTCATGCGCGAGGAACTGACGGAAACAGTACTCTTCCAGGAGGTGGGCGTACTTCGCCCGGAGGGCGGCCACGCGGTCCCTGACGGAGGTCTCCTCGCCGGGGAGAGGGGCCCAGAGACGGCGGTCCAGGCTTCCGGGCCCCGTCGTCGGCCAGAAGATCCACGCCGCGCCCCGGTACTCCGCCACCAGGGCCGCGTAGAGGCTGTCCCGCTCCAGCCAGAAGCGGTTCTCCTCCCGGAAGGCCCGAAACGCGTGGTCCATGTCCCGGGTCGGGTGGTCGGGGGTTTTCGCCGACACCCTCCGGCGCCAGTTGTCGTAGATCTCCTGGAGGCAGGCCCGGGCCGCGGCGAAAGCGTAACGGTAGGACGTCCGGTGTTCCGACCCGGCGGGCCTCCCCCACGCCCACCGTTCGAGGGTGTGCGGGCCGAGGAGTTCGCCCCAGGGTTCCTCCTCCGCGAAGCGGTGAAGGGCGATCGACAGGATGTTCCGGGAGAAGACGGTCCCGTCGTACGGGGAAGCGTTGATGTCGCTGGTCTGTCCCTGGGGGCCGAACTGCAGACCCGTGAACCCCAGGTCCCGGACGAAGCGGAGAAAGCGCCCCGCCCCCTCGGAACAAGGGGTCCCGCGCCCGGTGTCCTGGCCCGGGAGCCCGGGGAAACACGCGTCGTGAACCGCCAGGACCAGGTTGTCCACCCCCAGGATTCGCAACGCTTCCGCGATCATCGTTTCATGGCCGGCCATGCCGCCTCCCAGTCGAACCGGAATTGACGCCCGGATGTTACCACGATCGGGAGGGGCTGTGGCGCGATTTTTCTTGCCGCCCGCGGGCCGACGGCGTTAGCATCGCGCAGAACCCCCCCCCTTGGCCGGGGCTCCAGGGAGGACCGGTTGACCTACCGGGTCTGGGTCGATGACAATTTCCACTGGAACTACGCCTGGATGCGGAGCCTGGAACTGGCCGGGGCCCCGGAAGACCCCTGAAGATTTCCTCCTTGGCACCCGGGATCTGTTGTAAAATATCTCTTTATCCCCCGCCGGCCCCCACCGGCGGCCCCGAGGAGCCAACCGTGAAGCTGTCCATCGTCATCCCGGTCTACAACGAGGAGAAGACCATCCTGGACATCGTGCGCCGCGTGGACGGCGTGGATCTGGGGGACATCGCCAAAGAGATCGTCCTGGTCAACGACTGCTCGAAGGACGGCACCGCGGCGAAACTCGCGCTACTGGAGAACCAGCCCAACGTCCGCGTCCTCCACCACGCGAGGAACCAGGGGAAGGGCGCCGCCCTTCGCACCGGTTTCGAGGCGGCCACGGGCGACATGGTCATCATCCAGGACGCGGACCTGGAGTACGACCCCGACGAGTACCCCCGCCTGCTCAAGCCCATCATCGAGGGGAAGGCCGACGTGGTCTTCGGTTCGCGATTTTCGGGGGGCGAGTCCCACCGGGTGCTCTATTTCTGGCACTCGGTGGGGAACCGCTTCCTGACGCTGGTGTCCAACATGCTCACCGACCTGAACCTCACCGACATGGAGGTCTGTTACAAGGTCTTCCGCCGGGAGATCCTCCACAAGATCCGCATCGAGGAGAACCGCTTCGGCTTCGAGCCCGAGATCACCGCCAAGGTGGCCAAGCTGCGCTGCCGTGTCTACGAAGTGGGGGTCTCCTACGCGGGGCGGACCTACCAGGAGGGGAAGAAGATCGGGTGGAAGGACGGCTTCCGCGCCCTGTGGTGCATCGTCAAGTACAACCTCCTCCGACGCGCCCCGAAGGCGGGTCGAACCGTGCAAGCCGGACGGGAAGGCAAAGCGGAACCGGTCGGGGATGACGGCCCGCAAGCCGGGGGCGATCAGTCCTGATGCGGTCGCAATAAGACGGAAAGCGAACGGGAGAGTGGTTGTAAGACCTTTTTTTGAGCCATCGCCCGGAGAGTGATGGCGCTTTTTTCGACCGCGTCAATCCTCGGATGCCAGTTTTTTCAGAATGTGGTTGGCCAGACTTTCCTTCAACGACATTCTTGCAGGACCCCCGGGAGTTTCGCCCCCTTCATACCGCAAGCAGTTCGTGGGCCGTCACCAGGTCCCGCCGAACGTCCAGGCCGTAGGGGCAGGCCTCGGCGCAGGGGGCCGCGCACGCCGCGCAGGGCGACGCGCTGCGGGCCGGGTCCAGGGCCCGGTAGTGGTCCAGGGCCGTCCGTTCGTGCCCGTAGTCCTCGTAGTACATCTTGAAGCGCTGGATGTCGCTGATCGCCACGCCGTTCGGGCAGGCCTTCTCGCACCGGTCGCAGGTGACGCGGCAGTAGGTGTGTTCCGCCCCGTTCCGGTAGAGCCGGAGGGCGGCGAGGTCCTTGCGGGTGACGGTCCGGCCGGACGCCCCCACGTACTCCTCCACGTGGGCGAAGGTCTTCATGGACAGCACGGCGCAGTCCAGGGCGGGGTTTGAGAGCACCCAGGCGATGGCGGCCTGGGGGTAGCTCATTCCGGTTCCGACGAAGGCTTTCAGGGCGTCCTGCTTGTTCCCCGCCAGCGTCTTCATGGCGATGGTCCCGACCCCCTGCTTGCGCACCTCGGCGATGAGCGGCTCGATCTCCTTGCCCTCCATGTGGTTGTACATGAAGAGGACCGCCTGGAAGAAGTCCTTGAGCCCGGGTTTGAGGCTCTCCTTCAGGAGGACCTTGGCGTTGTGGGTCGAAAAGCCGGTGAATCGCACTTTCCCGTCTTTCTTGAGCTGGGCGTAGGCGTCCTGCAACCCCGGGTGCTCGACGATCTCCATGGACGAGGGGCCGTGGATGAAGAGGATGTCGATGACGTCGGTGTTCAGCCGCTTGAGGCTCGCGTTCACCTTCTCCACCAGGGCCGCCTTCGAGGTGGAGGGCGTCGGCGTGCGATCCCCGAAGAAGTGCTTCGAGATGATCACGCACTTGTCGCGGACCCCTTTCAGGGCCGTGCCGAGGAACTCCTCCGACCGGCCGTTCATGTAGCCCTCCGCGGTGTCGAAAACGTTGATGCCCAGGTCGAAGGCGTATCGGGCGACGTTGGGGGAGGCCAGGGTCCCCGCGCCGAAGATGATGTCGGACGTCTTGATCCCGGTGTTCCCCAGCGGGTTGTACTTCCGGATCTTCACGTCCTTCACGGCCGACGCGCCCTCGGGCGGGGCGGCCTGCAGCGCTCCCCCCCGCCCGGCGGCAAGCCCCAGCCCCGCCAGGCCGGTCCCGAGACCCGCGAAGAACTGTCGACGGTTCACTTTGGACATGGCTCCTCCTTTTGCTTTCGGGTGATCCTGATTTCGGACAGCGGTTTCAAGCCGGGCGGAAGGTCCTTGAACCCCTCGCCGTAGAGGAGCAGCACCCCGTAGGGCATGCGCCGGCTGGGCGTCAGGACCCCCGAGCCCGCCACGGTCATCTCCGGGGTCATCCCCTCCTGGTTTTCCGTGTAGAACACCCCCACCGTCCGCCCGCCGATCTCGACGGAGAGGGGGGACCCCTGGGGCCATCCGGCCTTCTTCATGCTCTCGTGGGTCAGGTTGGTGTAGATGATCGCCCGGCCCTGGTCCGGGGGGTAGACGGCGAAGGTGGTGTTTCCGGTCAGGGTGCTCCCCTCCAGCACGTTCTTTCCGAAGTTCAGCTCCAGGTCACGGAAGGAGGCTTCCGGCCATTTCTTGCCCGTCTCGAACGCTTGTATCTCGAACTCCCCCCCGAACTCGCCGGTGGACTGCGCCCCCAGGTCGGAGAGAAAGAACCCCCCGGGAAGCTTGAGCCCCCCAAGATCCCGGACCGCTGAGAACTCATAGATTATCTTGTAGTTGTCATAGCTGTTCCCCGGGTTGCTCGTCAGGATCGCCTGGCGAAGCAGATAGCCGGACTGGGCCACGCAGAACTCCACCGACGCGGGGCCGACCTTTCCCTCCAGCACCCAGCACATCTCGGGCCCCAAGCTGCGCGTCCCCTTGAGGGTCAGTTTCCCCCGGAAATGGTGAAGGCTGAAGCCGGCCGAGGCCAGGGACCCCATGAGCCGCAGGTCGGACCGGTCGGTGTCCTTTAGGACCGGTTCCGCCGCGAAGCCCCGGCCGCGGAACTCCTTCCCGTCGTAACCGATGGCGCTCTCCACGAGGGGGTCCTGCCCGAGCTCGACCCGAATCCGCCCGGGGCCCTGGATGCAGTACTTCCGGGTCACCCCGCCGGTCGGCTCCCGAAGCACCAGGAGGACGCCGCCCAGGTTTTCCGGCCGGACCTTGCCCAGGGTGGCCTCGACGTTTTGGGAGACGATCCGTGCCGCGTCGTTTTTGCCGGCGGCGAAGGAGACGCCGGCCACAAGGACGGCCAACCCGATCCCGATTCGCACATTCCGCATGGATGACCTCCAGAGAAAGAGAGTGCGGTTTCCCGGGTTTTACGGAAGGCGGGGGGAGTTGTTGCAGGGAAAAGAGACAGCGGTCAGGAGTCCAACAGGGAGGGGGTGCAGGCCCCCGTCAGGCGGCAGGGTTTCAGGCCCCGGGATTGAAATCCGTCCCCCCTTTTCCAATCACCCCCATAACTCTCATAACTCCCATAATTCCTATAATTCCCATAAGTCTCGGGAACCCCGAAGCGCCCATCCCCCCACCGCCCCTTTCACGCCGTTGGGCCCTTGGCGACGAGGGAGCGGATGCGGAGCGCCTCCGCTTCCGGCAGCGCGAAGAAGGTCAGGGAGAGCGCTTCCCCGGGATGGTGGTGATCGACGGCCGCGACCCAGCAAAGGACCTTGAGCAGAGGTCCCCCGTCGGGAAGGGAGAGGTCTAGCAGCACCTCGTCCCCGCGCTTGAGGGCCGTCCGCTCCGGCAGCCGCACGCGCGCGCCCTGCTCCGAGATGTTGAGGGTCCGGCCGCTCAGGTCCATGTGCAGAAGATCCAGCCGGACGTGGAGTTCCACGGGCAGCCTGTGGTGTTCTCTCCGGCAGTGGTGACCCCCGGTTTGCATGCGGACCTCCACGGGAAAATTTGCCTCAGTTTACCTTATCCGTATCTTCCGGACAAGCCCGGTTTTTACCCTGATGCGGTTTGTGAGCTGCCCGTAAAACCGCGGCGGCACCCTCCCGCACAGCGAAACGGGAAAAGCAAGAGCCCCCGGCTTACCGGGGGCTCTTTTCATTCGTTCGCCGGGCCGGGGTTACCAGATCTTCACCCGGTCCGCCTCCGGGCGGAAGAGCTTGTCCCCGGCCTTGACCCCGAAGGCGTCGAAGAAGGCCTCAAGGTTGGAGAAGGGCCCGTTGACCCGGAACAAGGCCGGCGGGTGAGGGTCCGTCTTCACTTGCAGCACCAGCATCTCGGGGCGGGTGTTGATCCGCCACACCCGGGCCCAGGAGAGGAAGAAGCGCTGGGCGGGGGTGAAGCCGTCGATGCGCTCGGGGGCGGGGTTCTTCTTCAGGGACGCCTGGAGGGCGTCGTAGGAGAGGAGGAGTCCCCCCAGGTCCCCGAGGTTTTCGCCGAGGGTCAAGGTCCCGTTGACGTGCACGTCGTCGGCGACCTTGTACTGGTCCACCTGCTTGACCAGGACCTCGGTCCGGGCCTTGAAGCGGTCCTCGTCCTCCTTCGCCCACCAGTCCGTCAGCTGGCCGTTCTTGTCGTAGTGACGCCCGGAGTCGTCGAACCCGTGGGTCATCTCGTGGCCGATCACCGCCCCGATGCCGCCGTAGTTGACCGCGTCGTCCGCCTTAAAGTCGAAGAAGGGCGGCTGGAGGATGGCCGCGGGGAAGGCGATCTCGTTGAACAGGGGGTGGTAGTAGGCGTTGATCTCCTGGGGGCCCATGTCCCACTCGGTGCGGTCCGACGCCTTTCCCACCTTCGCCAGCTTCTCGCGCAGCGCGAACTCCTGGGCGCGGATCACGTTGCGCACGTAGGAATCCCGTGCAACCTTCAGGGAAGTGTAGTCCTTCCACTTGTCCGGGTAACCGATCTTGACGCCGAAGGCGGCCAGCTTGTCCAGGGCGCGGGCCCGGGTGGCGTCGCTCATCCACTCGACCTTCCCGAGCCGCACGCGGAAGGCCTCCCGGAGGTTCTCGACCAGTTCGATCGCCTTCGCCTTGGCCTCCGGCGGGAAATGGCGGGCGACATACGCCTGGCCCAGGATGTCCCGCAGGCAGGCGCTGGTGGTTTCGAGCACCCGTTTCCACCGGGGCTTGGGCTGCTGCACCCCTGAAAGGACGGTGCTGTAGAAGCGGAAGTTCTCCTGCTCGAAAGCCGACGGCAGGTACGGCGCGGCCTCGTGGAGGACGTGCCACCGCAGGTAGGTCTTCCAGTCGGCGATGGGCTGGTCCTTCATCATTTTCCCGAGTTCGCTGAAGTACTTCGCCGGGATGACGTTGACGATCTCCGTGGCCGGCAGGCCGAGGGCCGCGAGGTACTGCCCGCAGTCAAAGGCGCCGGAGAACCGGGTCAGGTCCGCGGGTTTCATCTTGTTGTTGAGGTTGGCGGGGACCCGGAGTTCCTCGAGGGCAAAAGAGGCCCTCGCCAGACGGGTCTCCATCTCGAGCACCTTCAGGGCGGCGGCGGTGGCCGCTTCGGGCTTGTCCCCCGCCAGTTCGAACATCCGGGCGACGTGGCGGGTGTATTCTTCCCGGAGCTTCACGGCCCGCTCGGCCTCATCGAGGTAGTAATTCCGTTCCGGGAGACCGGTCCCGCCCTGGGCGATCCAGGGGATCACCCGGTCGGGACCCGACTGGTCCTTCTCCGCCGTGAACCCGAACACCAGGAAGAGGCCCTTGCCGTGGAAAGCCTCGATGGCTTTCTGGAGCGAGGCGGCATCCCGGATTTTCCGGATGGTGGCGAACTCCTCCTCGAGGGGCTTGAGCCCCCCCGCTTCGATGGCCTTCTCGTCCATGCCCGAGGCGTAGAAGTCCCCCAGTTTGCGGGTGTTGCTCCCCTCGGCGGCCTTCGTGTCGGCGGCGGCCGCCTCGAGGATGGCTTTCATCTGGTCCAGGTTCTTTTCGGCGAGCAACGACCAGGTCCCCCAGCTCCGCTGGTCGGCCGGGATCGGGTTGTTCCGGAGCCAGGCACCCCCGGCGTAATGGAAGAAATCGTCGCCCGGTCGGACCGTGGGGTCCATGTCGGCGGGGTTCAGGTTTCCGGTGCCGTTGGGAGCCGGCGTCCCGTCCGGCGCGGCGGGCATGCCCGTAAAAGCCGCCGCGAGGGCCAGGGCGGTCATCAGGAAGCGCAAGCTTGTCATGTCCTCTCCTCCAGGTCAAAATAGGCAGGGTTTACGATACCCGTCTCTTGCATGTTTCAGAACAGGGAAGACCGATGCCCGATTTGGCACGCCAACCCGGTGGCACCGCCGCTGATTCCCCACGGCGTCCGCCGGGCGGATCTACGCCACCACGGGGCTGCTCTCGATGGGAGTATCGCAAGCACCCCGTCGCCGACTTCTTCCAGAACCTGATCGGCATCTCCCGACTCGACGAACTGGATGCCGACCGCTGCGCCTATTACACCCGCGGCTCTTCACCCCACATCATTCGTCATCAGAGGCAAGATTGACGGGTTTGCAAAAGTCTGAAAACGAAGGGGGAAGTGTATGTAAGGCCTTTGTTTGAGCCATAGCCCGGAGGGCGATGGTACTTTTTGCGACCGCGTCAAGATTGCGTGGCCGCGTTGAAAACCTGTTCGTGTGGTTGGTGTGGTTCGTGGTTGCTTTTCCGGTTCGTGTATTTCGTGTATTTCGTGTATTTCGTGGTTTATCTTCGGTTTTTCCGGGTCGGGGGTCACCGGATCAGCAGCTTGCCCAGGAAGCGGTCGAACGCGCCGTAGTGCTTCCGGTAGTAGAGCAGCAGGCTTCGGCGGTACTCGGCGGCGGCCCAGGGCGTAGCGTTGAGGGTCGCGCCCCCGATGTGGACGATCTCCACCGAAGGGACCATGAAAACCTTCCACCCCGCCAGGCGGACCCGCCGGCACCAGTCGACGTCCTCGAAGTAGACGAAGAACGTCTCGTCCATGAGGCCGACCTTCTCGACGACTTCCCGGCGGACGGCCAGGCAGGCGCCCGATACCCAGTCCACGGGGAGGGTCCGCTGGGTTCCCCAGTCGTGCAGGTCCTTCCGGAACAGCAGCCGCAGCAGCCGGCGGCGCAGGAGATAGGCGGGGGTGGGCTCCCCTCCCCAGGCGAAGCGCTGGGGCCGGTGGTCCGGGCAGAGCAGGCGCGGGGAGCAGGCGCCGGCCCTGGGCATGTCGTCGAGGAATTTCACGATCTCCGGCAGGGCGCCCGGCGGGGAGACGGTGTCGCTGTTGAGCAGGAGGAGGTTCCGCCCCCGGCTCTGCCGGATGGCCTGGTTGTTGCCGGCGGAAAACCCCACGTTGTTGGCGTTTCGGATGAGACGAACGGACGGGAAGGCCTTCGCCACCATGTCGGGGCTCCCGTCCGTGGAAGCGTTGTCCGAGACGAAGACCTCCCAGCGGAAGGGGTCCCGGCCGGACGATGCGAGCGAATCCATCGCCGACTGGAGGGTTTCCCGGAGGATTTCTCGCGTGTTGTGGCTGACCACCACCACGGACACGTCCAGGGTCGGGTCCGCCGAGTGCAGGAACAGGGGGTCCTTTTTCAATACCGGCAAGCTTCCTCCCGCCCTTCGAGGACACGGAGCGTCCCCAGGGCCAGCGACTCGAGTTCGTTCTCGCCCGGCAGGACCGTGACCGGTGCGATCCAGGACAAGCGCTCCGAGAGAAGGCCCGTCAACCGGGTGGAGTAGGCCATCCCGCCCGTGACGAGAACGGCGTCCACCCGGCCGTCCAGCACGGCGGCCATGGCGCCGACCTCCTTGCAGATCTGGCGGGTCATGGCCCGGAAAACCAGGGAGGCGGTCGCGTCGCCCTCGTCGATGCGCCGTTCCACCTCCCGCAGGTCGTGGGTGCCGAGGTAGGCGGTCAGGCCGCCCTTCTTGGTCAGGACCGCGTTGAGCGCCCGGGCGTCCGGGTACTTGCCGGAGAAGGCGAGCTTGACCAACTGGGTCACCGGGAGCGTGCCGGTCCGCTGGGGCGAGAAAGGGCCGCCGTCGTTGGCGTTGTTTACGTCCACGATCTTCCCCTTCCGCAGGGCGGCGATGCTGAACCCCGACCCCAGGTGGGCCACCACCAGGTTGAGTTCCGGCAGGGTCTTGCCCATCCGGGCCGCTGCCTTGTAGGCCGTCGCCCGAACGTTCAGGGCGTGGACCAGGGAGAGGCGCTCGATCTCGGGGAGCCCGGAGAGCCTGGACTCCTCCTCGAATTCGTCCACCGAGACGGGGTCCACGATGAAGGCCGGTTTCCCCGCCTCGGACACCACCGCGTGGGCCAGGAGGGCCCCCAGGTTGGAGGGGTGGTCGGCCTTGGTCCGCCCCTGGCGGATGTCGTCCAGCATGGCCTCGTCGACGCGGTAGGCCCCGGCCCGGAGCGGTTTGAACAGTCCTCCTCGCCCCACGGCGGCATCGAGGTCGGAAGCGGCCGTCCCCATCTCCGACAGCTTGCCCCGGATCAGGCCCAGGCGGAAGTCGAGCTGCTCGAGGACGGTGTGGAACCCCTTCAGGTCTTCCTCGGTGTGCTGGATGTCCACGGTCCAGGCCGCCTCGGCGCCGTCGTAAAGGGCCATCTTGGTGGATACGCCTCCCGGGTTTATCGCGAGAATCTTCATGGTGGTCTCCAGGTGAAATTTTGTCGTCCGCCGTGCCGGCAGCGAATCAGGCTGCCCACCCCCGGGGGCGGAAGCCGGAGCCTCGCGGCCGGATCGTCCCTGCCCCCCGTCCCCTCCGGTTCAGTTCCCCCACAGGGCCCCGAGCGCGATGGACCGCAGCTTGGTCCCGGAATCGTCCGCGCGGCTCAGGAGCACGATGGGGGCCGAAGCCCCCACCACGAGGCCGCCCACCTTGGCGCCGGCCAGGTAGATCAGGCTCTTGACGGCGATGTTGGCCGAGGCGATGTCGGGGGTGACGAAGATGTCCGTGTCGCCGGCGATGTGGCTCAGCACCCCCTTGATCCGCGCGGACTCCGCGCTCAGCGCCACGTCCATGGCCATGGGGCCCTCGATGACGGCCTCGGTGAATGGGCTCTCCGCCTGGGTTTTCAGGATCCGCTCGTAGTCCAGGGTCTCCTCCCGTTTCGGGTCCACCCCCTCCATGGCCGAGAGGAGGGCCACGTTCGGCCGGGCGACCCCCAGCTTCCCCGCCACTTCGACCGCGTTCCGGATGATGTCCATGCGCTTCTCCGCGTCGGGCCGGATGTTGAGCCCGCCATCGGTGTGGATCATGAGCTTCGGCCAGGACGCCATTTCGATGACGGCCACGTGGCTCAGGACCCGTCCCGTCCGGAGACCGGTCTCGCCGTCCAGGACGGCTTTCATCAGGACCTTGGTGTCGGTCTTCCCCTTCATGAGCATCTCGGCCTCGCCCCGGCGGACCATGGCGACGGCGACCGCGACGGCTTTCTCGGGGTCGGGCTCGTCGAGGACCCTCACGCCGGTCTCCGCAATCCCCAGCTTGTTGAGGTAGCCGTTGATTTTCGCCGCGGCGCCGATCAGGATGGAATCGCAGATCCCCTCCCGCGCGGCCTCGCCGCACGCTTCCACGATGGACTCACCCTCGGCCGAGGGGATGGCCAGCGTCCGCCGCCGCCCCTGCCGCACGCAATCGAACAATTCCCGGTAATTCCTGATCATACCCTCTCTCCTTTCACTGTGCTTCACAACCTTGCCGGTCCCGCAAAAAGTACCATCGCCCTCCGGGCGATGGCTCAAACAAAGGCGTTACATACACTTTCCTTTTCGTTTCCCGACTTTTTGCGAACGCATCAACCTTGGTGATCTCGAAAAAAGTCCGGATTCCGATCTCACAGAGGCACGGGGACACGGAGAAGAATCACGAGGATCGTCGATTCTGTTAAATACGCTTTGCATTTCTCCGTGCCTCTATGAGCGAAAAGAACTTTGGGCGAACCCGCCAACCCTGGACGGGAAGTCGATTGTAGCACACTCCCCGCGCCCGTGAAACCGGAAAGACCGAACCGATCCCGGTACGCCCCCCCGGAATCCCGAAACGCCCGGGTGCATCCTGTAGTATTCTTGGAATGTGCGCCCGAGGTACCCGAATGCCCGAAAACATTCCTCCCGTGAAAACCGACCCCGCCGAGGCGGCTCACCCCCCGGCGTCGATGGCCTCGGGACACGCCCCGGCGCCCCCGGTCCCCGGCGGGGCGCAGTCCACCTCCCGGCTGGACGTCGAGACCGGCGCTCCGGTGGACCCGCTCACGGCGGCCGCGGTCACGCCGGAACCGCCCGGCCGGTACCGGTTCCGGGCCGAAATCGGACGCGGAGGCCTCGGTCGGGTCTCGACCGCCCTGGACACGCACCTGGGACGGGAGATCGCCATCAAGGAACTGGTGGGGCAGGCTCGCCCCGGGGACGGGGACTCCCGGCACGAAGCCGCCCGTCGGCTCACCGAGATCACGGACCTGGAACGCTTCCTCCGCGAGGCCCGCCTGACCGGCCAACTGGAACACCCGAACATCATCCCGGTCTACGAGGTGGGGCGCCGCCCCGACGGGAGCCTTTACTACACCATGAAGCGGGTGCGCGGGAGGACCCTCGCCGAGGCCCTCGCGGAGTGCCACGACCTCCGGGACCGGCTGAAGCTGCTCCCCCACTACCTCGATCTCTGCCAGGCCATCGCCTATGCCCACAGCCGCGGCGTGATCCACCGGGACATCAAGACCGGCAACGTCATGCTGGGCGAATTCGGTGAAACCGTGGTCCTGGACTGGGGCATCGCGAAGGTCAAGGGCCAGGGGGACGACCGCCGCCTGGATGCTCCCCCGGTCTGGCAGGGCGAGGTGGAGACCGGGCAGACCTGCATGGGGACCATCATCGGGACGCCCACCTACATGAGCCCCGAGCAGGCTGCCGGTCGCCTGGACGAGGTGGACGAGGTCTCCGACGTCTGGTCCCTGGGCGCGGTGCTGTACGAGATCCTGACCGGCGGGCCGCCGTTCCGGGGCGCGACCGCCGCGGCGGTCCTCAGCCAGGCCCTCGTGGCCGACATCACCCCCCCGAGGGGGATCGAGCCCGCCGTCCCCCCCGAGCTGGCGGCGATCTGCGAGAAAGCCCTCCAGCGGGACCGCGAACGGCGCCACCCCGGCGCCAAGGCACTGGCGGACGAAATCTCCGCCTTCCTGGCCGGGGGGCGGGTGGGGTCCTACGAGTACTCCTCGTGGGACCTCCTCCGGCGCTTCGCGAGGAAAAACAAGGCCCTCCTGGCCTTCTCCGCCCTGCTCCTGCTGTTGATCGTGGTCTCCGCCGCCGCCCTGCTGGTGTCCTACCGCAAGGAACACGCCGCGCTGCGCTCCTCCCGGTACCACATGGCCCAGGCCCTCGACGAGAAGGCCGACCGGCTGAACCAGGAGACGAAGTCCCTGCTCACCCCCGTCTTCGCCGCCGCCTCCCTGCTCAACAATCCCGCCAGCCCGGCGAGCCCCCATTTCGACGCCGACTTCTCCCGGGAGGTCCCGGACAGCACCCGTCTGGTGGTGGAGGCGGCGTCCAAGGTCTACCAGGGCATCCTGTCCCGCAGCTTGCAGCTGAAGCGCACCGTCGCCCTGGAGCATTTCGTCACCCGGGTGGGGTTCTCCCCCGACGGGCGCATTCTGGCCATCGGGTCCACGGACGGCCGCCTGGAGCTGCGGGACCCCGAAACGGGGGCCCCCCTTCGAAGCGACCGCCTCCACCCGGACATGGTCCTGGCGATCGCCTTCTCCCCCGACGGGGCGCTCCTGGCCACCGCCGGCTTCGACGGGGTGATCCGGGTCCGGGACTCCCGCTCCGGCGCCCTGCGGCACACCCTCGCCGGTCACACCGCGGTGGTGCGCACCCTCCACTTCTTCGACGGCGGGCGGAAGCTGGCTTCCGCCGGCGACGACCGGGTCATCCGCACCTGGGACCTGCGGGACGGCTCCCTGGCGGGGAAGTACGAGGGCCACGACCTGGGGGTCATGAGCGTGGTGGTATCCGAAGACGGCCGCCGGATGGTCTCCGGCGGCCGCGACCGGACGGTGCGTTTGTGGTCGGTGCCGGACCGTAAGCTCCTCCGGACCCTGAGCGCCCACGACGGGGTGGTCAGCGGGGTGACGTTCTGCCGCGGGGAAAGCCGGTTGGTCACCTGCAGCTGGGACGGGACCGTCAAGGTCTGGGACCTCGCCGCCGGCCGGTGCCTGCGGACCTTGCCCTGGCACCAGGACATCATCACCGCCCAGTCGCTCAACGGCTCCACCCTCGCCACCACCAGCCTGGACAAGACGGTGCACCTCGGGGACATCGACACGGGGGAAACCCTGCTGCGCATCGACACCTTCAACGACGGGCTCATGAACGCGGCGTTCTCGCCCTCCGGGGCCCTCCTGGCCTTCCCCGCCGGCGCCCGGAGCGTCGGTGTCTGGTCGCGCCGGGGCCCGGGAGCGGTCCGAAAGCTGGTGGGCCACGAGGGAATCATCATCCGGGGCAGCTTTTCGCCGGACGGGACGATGCTGGCCACCGGCGCCTTCGACCGGACCGTCAAGATCTGGTCCACCCGGACGGGCACCCTTCGCGCCACGCTGACCGGTCACACCAACTACGTGCAGAGCGTGGAATTCTCCCGGAGCGGCAGGGTCCTGGCCTCCGGCGGGCGGGACGAGACGGTCCGGCTCTGGGACGTGGCGTCCGGTCGGGAGATCCGGTCGGTCCACGTGGGTGGTTCCCTGATCGACAACACGGTCTTTTCCCCTGACGACCACTGGCTGGCGGTGGGGAACAACACCGCCGTCATCACCCTGGTGGACCTCGGGTCGTCGCAACCGGCGAGGTCGATATCCGGCCACACGGGCCGCGTCAGCGACCTGGCCTTCCTGCCCGACGGCCGGCGGATGCTCAGCTCGTCCCTCGACGGCACGGTCCGGTTCTGGGAAATCCCCTCCGGGAGGGAGTTGCGGCGGATCGATTTCAACACGCCCCTGGGGGGAATCGCCCTCGCTCCCGACGGTTCACGCTTCGCCGTGCTCGACCGCGACGGGAGAGTCATGGTCCAGGACCTCGACGCCGGGGCGCACCGGGACCTCTACAAGGAGACGATGGAACTGACGTCGGCCGTCGCCTTCTCGCCCGACGGCCGGTACCTGGTCACCGGGGCCCGCGACCGGCGCGCCGCGGTGTGGTCCTTCACTGACGGCGAGATGGTCCTCCGGCTCGCCCTGGAGGTGGAGGCCCGCTGGGTCGGCTTCTCGCCCGACGGCCGGTCGCTGGCGGTGGCGGCCGGGAACTCGGCGATCTTGTGCCCGCTGGATTACGCCCTGCTGCGGTCCATCCGTTCGAACCCCGCTCACTACCTCCAGGAAGCGGAAAAGGCCGCCGGGGTGACGCTCGAGGGTTTCTTCCCTCAGCCCGCCGCACCCTGAGGACGCACACACCCGGGCTCCGGCCCGCCCCAGCCAGCGCCGCGCACGCAAGCCGACGGTCAAAGAGCTGTGATGCCCTTGCAAATGATCAGGCGGAACTTGTCCGTTTAAATGGGCCGTAATATTTGTTGCATTCCTTTTATTATGGCTAATTCATTAGCCGTCCATTCGGGAGGAGAATATCCATGAATAATCTCTATCCCTAGTGATATAATAGATATGCCACATGAGAGAAAAGGGGCCTTCCGATTTACGGACCCTTAGTGATTCTTTTCGTGTTTTTCCAAGCCAGGAGGTATTGTGTTAGCCAAAATATTAATAATAATCACAATGTCTACTCTGTCATGTGGGCAAGCAGAAACCCAGAAGAGCGACAATCGAATCGAGTATGCAAAAAAACTTTTGTACAGGACATTTGGCGAAATTTCCGATGCAACGATTTCTGAAAATATCCTTATAAACTTTGAGGAAAATGATCTTAGCGAGGTTCTTACAAATTACCAACTTTATGATGAATACTATGCAAGTACAGAACATCCAGATGGGTCCCTTGAAATTCTTTTCAATATTAGAGGTAGAAATGATGCTTGTATAGGGATTCATGTCGGAAAGGATGGAAAAAAAGTTCTTAGTATTTTTCGTCAAAATTTCAGTGGCCCATCGATTAACATAAAAAATTTTATTAAAAAATCAAGATTTCCCAGACAGGGTGGCATAAGGGCAATCACGATCCCTGGCCGTACCTCGGCTATTTGCTGTTCATCCTGAAGAAAGCTTACGACGAGTTCGTCGAGCGGGTGGGGACTTTCCGCACTGTGTTTTTTCTCTTTCCACCGATCTTGATCTCCGAAGTTTTTAGCGCGGAAACCATTGCGAAAATCATAGTGCATTTTCTTCCGAATGGTGATATCTTTTTGCATGATGACAGATAATCATTCCTCAACACAAACTCCAATACCGCACCGCGTCGGCTACGCTCGCGTCAGCAGCACCGGCCAAAACCTTGATTCTCAGTTGGACGCGTTGACGAACGCGGGTTGTGGGAAAGTGTTCTCCGAGAAAATGACCGGATCGCGGATGGACCGACCGGGTTGGGACCAGCTCATGGAATACCTCCGGTCAGGCGACACACTCGTGGTCACCGAACTCAGCCGCATGACCCGCTCCTTGCTCGACTTGCTTCAAACAGCCAAAATTCTGGAACAACGACAGGTCAACCTGATCTCGTTGCGCGAAAACATCGACACCACGACCGCCACCGGGCGCTGCTTCCTGTCGATGATGGGGGCCATCCACCAGATGGAGCGGGAACTGCGCGCCGAACGGGCAGCCGCCGGACGTGCTTCAGCCAAAGCGCGGGGAAAATCCGGTGGACGCCCGCGCACGGACATTGGGAAGTTGGAAAATGCCAGGATTTTGTACGAAAATTCCGGAAAAACGGCCGCCGAAGTGTGTGCGGCAGCAGGTGTCGGACGGCGGGTTTTTTTTGCCTACTTGAGTGAAAAGCGACGAGATAGCGTCAAAGCCCATGAGAAGTTCCTTGGCAAAGAAGAACAAACAATCACGAGAGGTGCACCATGAAAATAAAAGTCGTCATCCACAAGTCGGAAGATTCCGGATTGTGGGCTGAAGTTCCCGCTATTCCCGGTTGTGCGACTCAAGGGGACACTTTCGAGGAACTTCTGGCTAACTTGTATGAGGCCGTGGAAGGATGTCTGTCTGTTGATGTGGAACAGACCAAGTTGGACGAGCAGGACCGCGTGCTGGAAATCGCCGTATGAAACAGATCTCCGGCAAGGATTTTTCTGCTTTGTTGCAACGCTTGGGATGGTTACTGGTGCGAATCCACGGAAGTCACCACATTCACATGAAAGAAGGCCGGCCGGAAAGAATCAGTGTACCCGTTCACGGAAACAAACCGCTCAACTCCGGTTTATTGAAACACTTCATGAAGATTGCGGATATCGACGAAACCGACCTTTGAGATTTTACCTTTTCGGTGGTTTGGGCAGAAATAGCCAATCCAGTCGGCAGCATTTGCAAGACGCCCACCCCCATGGACCTGTCGGCCGGACGCGTCGTCCTGGCCATGCTCCTCGGCTCGACACCCTGAGCGGGCGGAGCCCCCTGTACGGGAGCCATCGACACCCCGCTATCGCCACCCTCCGCACCGCGATCCACGCCGCGCTCCGCGCCACCCTCTGCGCCGCCCTCCATGGCGCTGCCGGAGCCGGCCAGGGGGTTTCCTGGACGGGCGTGGTACAATAAGGGGCCCGCGTTTCGGGCAAGGAGCGTCAAACCATGCGCGTCACCTATCCGCATTTCATACGGTACCTGGAAAACCTGCTGGACGAGATCAAGAACTTCAACTCCATCGCCGGGCAGCTGCAGCCGTCCCCCGGCGAGGTCCCCCGGCTGGAGGGGTTGGACGTCCACGGGGAGTGCTTCCCCATGAACGGCCTCATGGGCGGCGACCACATCGTCTACGTGGACTTCAACCGGCGCTTCGACCTGGACGCCCGGATCCGGAAGGCCCTGGACGAGGGCCGCGAGGACGTGGCCCGGGAGCTGCACCTCGACCGGGGCCGCGCGGGCATCCTGCTGGCGGACGTGGCCGGCCACCGCCTGACGGACGCCGTCCTCACCGCCATGCTCCACCAGGCCTTCCTGGTCGGGGTCCAGTACGAGCTGGAGACCCGGGGCACCATCACCACGAACCTCTTCGAGAACATCAACGCCCGCTTCCACCACTCCACGCAGGTGGGCAAGTACGTCACCATGATCTACGGCGAGATTTCCGCCACGGGGATGTTCCGCTTCATTTCCGCCGGCCACCCCTACCCCATCGTCTTCTCCAACGAGTTCGACCGGATCATGGACATCGCCGAGGACCGGATGGTCCGGTACCCCCCCATCGGCACCATGCTGGAGCGCGATCACGTCGACCAGAGCCGCCACGAGAGCCTGCTGGGCGAGAAAGACCCTTACACCATCAACGAGATGGAGTTGATGGGCCACGGGGACATCCTGATCATCTACACCGACGGCTTCGCGGAGCACGCCGACGCGGACGGGAACCCCTACTGCCCGGCCCGCCTCGAGGAGAAGCTGCGCGCGGCCAAGGGGCAGAGCGCCGAGGAGATCTCCCACGTCCTCCTGGAGGACATGCTGGAGTTCGGCAACCCCGCGGACGACCTCAGTTTCGTGGTGATCAAGAAAACAGCTTGACGCGGGCGACGGCGTAAGCCCAGTTGAGCGCCACGGCCGCCAGCACCAGGGCCCAGGCCCGGCGCCGCTCCTTCCGGTCCAGTTGCAGCCGGGGGACGGGGAGCCGGAAACCCCGCGCCAGGACCAGGTGCACCACCGCGTAGAGCACGAAGAGGAAGAGGACACACCCCAGGGGGGATGTTGCCAGAGCCGCCCCCGCGCGGCCGTGGGCGAGGTGGACAAAGCAGGTGGTCATGTCGCAGGTCGGGCAGGGGTAGCCGGTGAGCCGCTCGAAGTTGCACCAGGTGATCCGGAAACGCCCGAACGGAAAAAAAAGCGCCACCAGGAGCGCGGGGACGGCGAAGAAGCCCACCCAGTCCAGCGTGGTGAACGCCCCCGCCTCCCGTTCGAGCCGGACCCGCATCAGAAGAGCCTGAACTTGATGCTCAGGTACTTCTTGGGGTCCTTCCGGACGTCCATGAGGAACTTGGCGAGTTCCGCCACGGCCTCGTTGAGACTCTGGAACAGGGCCGGGTCCTTCAGGAGCTTGCCGAGCGTCCCCTGCCCCGCCTCCACCTGGGCCAGGATCTGGTGCAGCTTCGCCAGCGCCCCCTTGGCTTCCACGAAGAAGGTGTCGTCGGTGTTGAGCTTTCCGAGGGTCCCCTTCCCGGCCTCGACGTTCTTCAGGATGTTGTCCGCCCGCGACGTCACCCGCAGCAGGTTGTCGTAGAGGTCGGACGACTTCAGGAGCCGGTCCAGGGAGTTCCCGTCGGTGTTGAGCTTCTGGGCGAACTGCTTGACCTGGGTGATGGTGTCCTTGAGCTCGATGTAGAGTTCCTTGCTCTTGATGAGCTGGCCGATGGTCCCCTGGCTGTCCTGGAGGTCGGTCATGACGTCCCCGGCCTTGCGGACGGTGTCCCGCAGGCTCTCGGTGGTGGCGACAAGGGTGTCATGGAGGACGGAGTTGTTGACCAGCTTGCCGATGGTCCCCTGCCCCTCGTCCACCTTCACGGTGATGCTCTTGACGCGGTCGGAGATCTCCTCGAACGTCCCCATCATCTGGCTGGCGCTGAGCATCATCTGGTGGAGCGTGGCCTCGCTGACCCCCTCGATGACGAGGGTCCCGTCGGGGAGCTTCTTGGCGGGCTCCCGGAGGCGGCCGATGCTGATGTTCACGTAGTTGTCGCCGAGAAGGCCAATGGAGCCGATGCTGACCTCCGAGTCGTTCAGGATCCAGCCGGCGTACTCCTTGTCGATCTGGAGAATCAGGCGGATGCTCTGGAGGTTGCCGCGGAGGGTCTTGATGTCGCCGTCCTCCTTCTCGTAGGTTTTCCGGAGCATGGCCAGCCGGTCTTCCTCCTTCCGGATGCCGTCGTCGAAGCCGCGGGCCTCCGCCTCCGAGGCGGCGGCGCGCTTCGTGCGCAGGTCCTGGATGTGCTTCCCGCTGATCTCGATGTCGGTGCGGGTGCGATCCATGTCCTGCTCCATCTCCCGGATGCGCGACTGGATGACGCCGTTGGCCTTGGTGGGCGGGAGCGTGGACTCCAGCGTGATCTCCTCGACGTGCCCGATCTCGATGCCGTTCAGCCAGACGGGCGCCCCGGGCTTCATCCCCTGGGTGGCGGGAAGGTAGGTGACGGCCCGGACCTTCGAGGAGAAGAACCCCCGGCCGCCGGTCACGCGAAAGAGCATGAAGACCATCAGGGCCAGGCAGATCAGGACGAAGACCCCCACCCGGATCTCGTGCCAGTTCACTTTTTTGCGTCGTCGGTCTCGTGCCATGGTTCCCTCACTCCTCCTCTCCGAACACGTCCGCGGAGAAGATCTCGATCCGGGCCCCCTTCTTCCAGGAGTCCTCGGGAAGGCCGGCCTTCCGGCAGGTGTGGCGGAGGAACTGCTCCCGGTCCCACCCGTACTCGACGGCGACCTGGGGCAGGAGCAATCCCCGGCAAACCCCCTTGGTCAGGAGGATCCCGTGGCGGCCCACCTCGATGGCGGACACGTCGTCGATGGTTTCACGGGGGGTCAGGACGGAAATCTCGATGTGAATCTCCGGGAGTTCCTCCGGTTCGACGGGGGGGAAACGGTAGTCATTGCGGGCAGAGGACCCCGTGCAGTCCACGATGGTCTGCCACAGCGGCTTGACCGCCTCGATGTACCCGATACACCCCCGCAACTGGCCTTTGCGCTTGAGGGTCACGAAAGCCCCGCGGAGTTCGAGGAGTTCCGGCTGCACGGGATGGTACCGCGACCCTTCCTTCTGGCCCCTAATCAGCTCGTGAAGGGTTTTCCGGGCAAGAAAGAGGCACTCCTTGCGCGCTTCGGGAGAGAGGTTTTTCACCGGGAAGGTCCTCCTTGGGGGTTTTTTTCCGACGGCGGAAAATGCGGCGCTTGCGGATCCGGCGCTGGCGGTGCTGGGTGATCTTCCCCCAGAACTTGTAAAAATAGTGGACCATGCTCCAGATGGCCACGAGAAGCACCATCCAGAGGGAGATCCGGCCCAGCTGGCTCCAGACGCCGCCGAACCGCGCCCCGGCGAGGATGAGGCAGACTGCGGCCACCTGGAAGATCATCTTGGTCTTCCCGAGCATCGAGGCCCGAATGGTGAACCCCTCGGAGGACGCGATGTTGCGCAGCCCCGAGACGGCGAATTCGCGTCCGATGATGATCACCACCATCCAGGCGGGAGCGAGCTGCATCTGGACCAGGGAGATGAAGGCGGCGGAGACGAGGAGCTTGTCGGCGATGGGGTCGAGGATGATGCCCATGGTGGTGACCTGGCGCCGGCGGCGGGCGATCCAGCCGTCGAGGAGGTCCGTCAGCGATGCGGCCAGGAAAATGACGATCCCCCAGATCTCCCGGTTCGGAAACTTCTCGGTCAGCAGGACCGTCACGAAGAACGGGATGGTAGTGATCCTCAGCAATGTCAACAGGTTCGGCAAGTTCATCGGAGTGGGCCTGCACCGTCGGACCGTTCGCCGACGCAAGGGTTTTCGTTCCGGGTCCGGCAGGGACTATACCATACCGCCCGGGCGGGGACAAGCCCCTGAAAAGCCGCCCCGGGAGAATTCAAGGGGTTGACTCCGGGGTGACGCCGGGGAATAATCGGCCGGGATCGCGGGGCCGGGGGCGGCGAGACCGCCGGACGGATCAGGAGAGAACGCAATGGGGCGGGAAGACGGAGGCGCCGTGGCGGGGGAACGGCCCGGGATCTACGTGCACATCCCCTTCTGCCGGCGAAAGTGCGCGTACTGCGGTTTCCTCACCTGCCCCCCGCGGGGGCTCGTCCAACCCTACCTGGCCGCCCTCGGGCGCGAGATCGCGGGGGGGGGCGGACGCTGCCGGAGCGACTGGGGGGCCCCGGACACCCTCTATTTCGGCGGCGGCTCCCCCTCCCTGGTGGCCCCCGAGGCCGTTGCCGCCCTCATCGAGGCCGTGACCCGGGCCATGCCGCCGGCCCCGGGCGCGGAAGTGTCGCTGGAGGCCAACCCCGAGGACGTCGACCCGGCGAGGGCCGCCCGCTGGGTCGAGGCCGGCGTGAACCGGGTCACCCTCGGGGTCCAGTCCTTCCGCTCCGCCACCCTGGAACCCCTGGGGCGTGCCGCGAGCCCCGGCAGGATCGGGGGCGCCGTGAAGGCCCTCCGCGGGGCGGGGTGCGCCAACCTCGGCGCGGACCTCATCGCCGGTCTCCCGGGCGAAAACCTCGCAGACTGGCGTCACAGCCTGTCCGCCACCCTCGGCCTGGGCATCGACCACCTCTCCCTCTACCTCCTGGAAACGGAGCCCCAAACGCCCCTCGGCCGGGGGGTCGCCGCGGCGACCGTCGTGCTGCCGCCCGACGACGTCGTTGGCGACTTCTACCTGGAAGCCTGCGAAACCCTCGCCGCCGCCGGCCTGGCACAGTACGAGATCTCGAACTTCTCCCGGCCCGGCTTCGAATCCCGTCACAACCGGAAGTACTGGGATTTCAGCCCATACCTCGGCTTCGGCTGCGGGGCGCACAGCTTCGACGGCTCGCGGCGCACCCACAACGCCGCGTCCGTCCGCGCCTACGTGGAGGCGGTCGAGGCGGGCGGCGGGACCCTCGAGGAGGAAAACGCCGGCACCGCCCGCGACCGGGAGCGGGAGTGGGTGTTCCTGGGGTTGCGCCGGGTGTCCGGGATCCGGCTGTCCGCGTTCGAGGATCGCTTCGGCCGCCCCTTCCCCGCCGCATGGCGGGAGAGCTTCGCCGCTTCCCCGCCGGGGCTTGCGGAGTTCACCCGCGACACCCTGCGTCTCTCCCGCCGGGGGATGTTGCTGAGCAACGCGCTTTTCCTCGGCGTGTTCGACAGCGATGCCGAGGCAACCGGCCCCCCCCAGGGGCGGCCGGGCCGCTCCGAAGACGGTGCGGCCCGGCCGGCGGGGCGCCGGCGTGAAACGGGTCCGTAATTCCCTTTCGGAGGTCGTCGGCCAGGGGCCAGGGTTGCCGTCCGAAGCCCTCACTCACCGGGGGGCGTGTCGATCGGCCAGGAGCGCAGGCGTTCGGCGAGCCGCTGGATCCTCTGGGCCAGGGCGGCGATCCGCGAAGGGTCCAGGGCCGCCCGCTGCGGCGGGGGGGGTGGAGGCGGCGGGGGGGGGACCGGGGGCGGCGGCGCCGGTTCCGGCGAAGGTTCCGGTTTCAGGTGAGAGGACTCCTGGAGGCGTTTTCGGGCGCCGGCGATGGTGAAGCCCTCGTTGTGCAACAACTGCCGGATTCTCCGGAGCAGGTTCAGGTCGCGTTCGGAATAGACGCGCTGGCCGGCGCTGTTCTTCTTCGGACGGAGAACGGAAAACTCCGATTCCCAGTACCGGAGGACATGGGGCTGGATCTCCATCAGTCGGCAGACTTCACCGATCTTGTAATACAGTTTGCGCTTCGTGTCCATCGGCGTCGTCCCGGGACGTCGGGTCACTCGCGGGACCCCAGGGCTCCCAGCAGTTTGCTGGAGGGGGCGAACACCACGGTCGTCCGGGACTTGATGGAAACCCGGTTGCCGGTCTTGGGGTGGACGCCCGATTTCTCCTTCCGGCGGGCGGTGCGGAACACGCCGAAACCGCTGAGCTTGACCTTCTCTCCCTGCTGGAGTGCCTCCCGCACTTCCTCGAGGAATGCCTCCACCGCGGCGGCGGCCTCGCGCCGGGTCAGACCGCCGTGAGCGTCGTAAACTCTTTCGGCAATATCCTCTTTGACCATGATTTATTCCTTTTTCGAAGGACCGTTATATCGGTTTCCCTTAACTGAAGCATAAATCCCCCGCAGGTAATTGTCAATGAAAAATTCGATGAATTCGGGGCGAAAAGCCGGTTTTTTTCTGACATGATCGCCGGTCAAGCCCAAGAGCCTGAGGTCGGCTGTCACACTCTATCCGCAATGCACTGATATTTTTCAGAATTCATTCCCTTGCCGAAACCAGGTTCGGACCGGGATCGGCTCCGTGCGACCTTACCCGGCCCGGCCGCTTCCGCTGCCGGGAAGCTCGCCGCTCCCCGCGCGCGCGGGGCCGGTGAGGCGGCTCACGGCCAGGCCCGCCAGGATGGCGAGGGCCGGGACCGCGGGGGCCAGGTAGCGGACCAGGGGGAACACGGCGGCGTGAAAGAGCCAGAACGTGGTGAAGAGCGCCCAGAGGGCGGCCTCGGGAACCCCCGGGAAGGCGTCGCCCCGGCGGCGGGCCCGGAGGGCCAGGCCGGCGAGGGCCAGGGCGAGGAGAACCCCGTTGGCGACCCCTGCCGCCAACCGAACGGGTTTCGAGGAGGTGAGGTACAAACTTCGGACAAGGCCGGGGAAAATGGCGGCGAGATGGGCGAGCGGTCGCGCCGCCACCTCCTCCCGCGCCCACCGGGACGCCAGTCGGTCCTCCTGCACCTCCCGGGCCGGCGAGTCCACGGGCCCGATCACCCCGGCCACGGCCTCGTTCGCCCGGGCGATCTGCGCCGCATCGACCTCACGGGGCGTGGACGGGAACGCGGGGTCCATCACGTTGCGGAGCCCGTGGAGGGCGGACCGGGCATTCCAGGTGGACCCCGGGACGAATTCCCCCGTCACCCGGTGATTCCGGACAACCCAGGGCGAGACCGCCGCGACCAGGGCGAGGACCCCCGCACCCCAGCGCCACGCGGGGCGCCGGAGGTCCGGGAACCGGAGCGCGAGGAGAAGCAGGGGGACGATCCAGAGGGCCAGGCTGCTCCGGGTCAACCACCCGGTGCCGAGGGCGGCGCCCGTGAAGACCCACCAGCCCCAGCGACCGCCCTCCGCGAGGCGGAAGACCCCGTAGAGGGCCAGGGCCGAGCAGAGGATGGAGAGCCCCTCCGAGAAGAAGCGCGTCGCGTAGACGAGCGTCACCGGGTGGAGGCCCGTGGCCAGGGCGGCGAGGGCGGCAGCCAGGGCGCCCCGCCGCCGGAGCACGGCGAAGGCGAGACCGGCGGCCCCGGCGGCGAAAAGCGACTGAAAGGCCGCCGCGAGGTCCTCTCGACCACCGGTCAGTGCCAGGGTCCCCGCCAGGACCAGCGGGTACGCCGGCATGCGCCGAAGCGTGGGATGCGGGCCGGGGTCGAGGGCGTACCCGTTTCCGGCCCGGAGGCTCCGTGCGATCTCGAGGTAGGCGTCCTTGTCTTCCAGGTAGGCAAAGCCGGAGGCGCGCAGGGCCGGGACGACCCACAGGGCCATGGACAGGTGGGCCAGGAGAACGGCCAGGACGAGCGCGGCCCCGAGCCGCCACGAACCGGGCGCCCCCAACCACCCCGACATCCTCGACCCGCTACGCATCGCTCCCCTGCCTCCATCGTCCGAAGGAGCCAACCCCCCCGGAACGCCGGGATCAACAGCCCGCCTGCACGCCCGTCAACTTTGACGGGTTCGCAAAAAGTCGGAAGACGGACGGAAAAGTGGCTGTAAAGCCTTTGTTTGAGCCATCACCCGGAGGGTGATGGTACTTTTTTGCGACCGAATCAACTTTCACCGGGGGCCGGGCGCTCACTTCCCGAGGTCGTCGTAACCCGACAGGACGGGCGTTTCGATCCGGCGTGCGGGGATCCCCACCTCCTCCAGCATGTTTCGCAGCGAGGGGTAGTCGTAGAGGTAGACCACCTCGCGGATCCCGGCATTGATGATGAGGCGCTGGCAGAGGTCGCAGGGGAAGAGGGTGGTGTACATCACCCCGTCCTTGGTGGAAATCCCCTGGTAGGCGGCCTGGACGATGGCATTGGCCTCGGAGTGGGACGCGGGGCAAAGCGAGTGCCCCCGGTTGCTCTCGATGGCCTCCGCGTCCTTGACGCACGGTTTGCAGAACCGGTGGGTGTACCCCTTGGGGGGGCCGTTGTAGCCCGTGGAGATGACGTGACCGTCCTTGACGATCACCGTGCCGATCTTGTGCCGGACACAGATGGACCGCGCCCCCGTCACCTTGGCCAGGATGGCGAAGTATTCGTCCTTCGTGAGCCGCTGTTCTTCCACGCTTCCTGCCCTCCTGTCTGTTTTTCCATCTCGCCCTTTTCACGGCCCTCTTTCATCGGGGTCGGAATCGGTATCGCAGTCGCTATCGGCATCGGTATCGCTGGCATCGTCGCTATCGCTGCCGCCATCGTTCCCGGCTCCCCCCCTTCTCCGGGAACTCTCCATGTCTCGTTTCAAAGCCGCGCAAGTCTGAATCGGAGCCGCGCGCGTCAGCAAGCGGTCCCTCTCTCCCCACCCGGGGCTTGCTTCTTTATGTCTCAGCCTCTTACCGCTCCCTTACGGTCGCGGCTCCGACCCGGTCGCGGCTCCGATTCGGTCTTGGCACGGGATGCGTCGCATTCACCCCCGCCCCTCGCTCCGACGCAGCAGCCACTCCGCCAGGGCGAAGTCCTCCGGGTGCGAAATCTTGAGGTTCGTCCCGGCCCCCTCCACCACGTGCACGGTCCCGCCATTCGCCAGGACCAGCTGGGCATCGTCGGATGCCCCGGTGGTCCCCCGCGCCTGCGCCGCCCGATGCGCCGCAAGGATGACCTCCAGCCGGAAGCCCTGGGGGGTCTGGACCCGCACCAGCCGACGCCGGTCCGGGACACCTACGATCCAGCGATCGGGGACACTCGTTTCATCAGCCGGCTCGACCTCGGCCAGGGTGTCCGTCACTCCCACCGCGGCGGTGAGAGCCGCGTGTTCCCTCAGGCCGTCCACGCACCGCCTCAGCAAATCCGCATCCGCCAGGCAGCGTGCGGCGTCGTGGACCAGCACCCGGTCCGGGGGGTCCGGGAGGTCCCGGAGAAAACTCAACGCCGCCCAGGAAGAGTCCTGGCGGGTGGCCCCTCCCGGTACGAGGCTCACGGCCCCGACGAGGTCCCACTGCTGCAGGATCTCCTCCAGGGTGTCGATCCACTCCGGGTGAATGGCCACCACCAGGATGCCGAACAGGCCGGAATCCCGGAACGTCCGGAGGGTGTGCACGATGACCGGCATCTCGTCGAGAAGGACGAACTGCTTGGGCACGGGCGCCCCGGCCCGCGAACCCGTCCCCCCGGCCAGAACGGCCGCCGCGCAATACCCTTTCCGTCCTTCCGGTTCCATGGCCCTCCCCGGGGATCGCCGTCGCGTGTTCGTCGTGAATGTACCACGCCCGCCCCGTTCAGGGAAGCGGAAACCTCCGGGGGAAGACCATGCCGCGGGGCACGATACCGGCCGGCGCTATTTCCACTCCTCCAGCAGTTTCCGGAATTCCGGCTGCGTGAGGTATTTCTGGAAAGAGGAGTCCCTGGCGGGGTCCGGGAGGGTTTCCCCTTCCAGGACGTTGGCCTTGTACTTGAGCGCCAGCCGGAGGTTTTCCAGGGTTTCCGTCAACCGGCCTTCCTCCGCGTGGCAACAGGCCAGACAGTAATAGAAGTTCGGGTAGTCCGGGGCCTGCTTGAGCGCTTTCTCATATACCTCCCTCGCCCCTTTCAGGTCCCCCGACAAGCCGAGAGACATGCCCAGGCAATCCACACTGGCCAGCCAGAATTTTTTTTCCAGGCGGGGTTTCGCCTCGTCCGGGGAACAGGCTTTTCGCAAGTACCTTATTGCCCGCTGGTAATCCTTCTTCTGCATGAAGTGTCCGCCGTAGGCGAACAACTCCATCGGGGAGACCGGCGTGATCAGGATCGAATCCAGGAGTTTGAAGAAATCCTGCTGGTCCTTATCCTTGAAGTTCGTTTTCGGTTAGCGGCCATGAGCGAGAACTCCTCTCCATCGGGGGAAACGCTCAGGTTTTGAACGACGAACCCGGGAGCCAGGACCCGGAGGGCCCAGGGGCATTCCGGAAGGATCACGACGATGTCCGACGATTCCTCGGTTGGAGCCGCCAGAAAGCACCCGGACAAAGCCAGCAGGGACACCGCAAACGACAAGCATTGTTTCATGAGCAATCCCTCCATGAGAGTGGGTTAGGGGGCGAACATCCTGGACAGGACGCCCAGGACCGCCGCGGCGGCTGCAGGATCGAGACGCCCGAGTTTTCGCACGAGGCGGGACTGGTCGACGGTACGGATCTGGTCGAGCACGACCTGACCTTCCTTGCCGTCGAAAAGACAATCGACCCTCGAAGGGTACGGTCTTCCCTTCGTGGTCATGGGGGCGATGATGACGGTGCGGATATGGAGGTTCATTTCGTCCGGCGAGACCACCAGACAGGGGCGTGTCTTGGTGATCTCGCTCCCGACAGTCGGATCGAGGACGACCAGGAAAACGTCGAAACGCCTCACGTCCATTCCCACTCCTTCTCGTCCCAGTCTTGGACGACCCGATCGAGTTCCGGGAGCAGGAGCCCGTCGTCCCCCTTGCGGGCCATCGCTTCGAAGGCCTCCACCCAGCCATCTCGTGGCTGTCCGCCCGGCCGGATGACCAGCGCCCCTTCGCGCACGCTGAGTTCGACCTCGTCTTCGAGTCCGACCTGGACGAGGATCGGCTTGGGAATCCGGATCCCTTTGGAGTTACCGATTCGGATCAAGTGTGTTCTCATGTTGACTTCTCCCCGTGATCACATTGTATCCCCCTAAATCGCTTTTCACAAGCATCGATTTCATCGGGATGTTCCCAGCGCTTGGATGCCGGAGAATCCCCCTGGTCCCCGAGACCGGGCAACCGGATTCGTTTCATATCCGACAGGGAATTGGATGACATCGCGCATTCTCGGCGCCTCCACGCCTACGCGAGAGAATCTCCCGATGGTCTCTCACGGAGGTGCTGAGGCACTGAGCGGGCGCAAGGGCGGTGCCGGGCTGCATGGCCATTCCGACAATCGCCGATGATCGCTGAACATGGATGGGCAGGATGAATCCGGCCGTTTTCGTGTATTTCGTGTATTTCGTGTATTCCGTGGTTAAAATTATTGAATGGCAGGGGCCCTTTTCGTGTGGTTCGTGTGGTTCGTGGTTTTTTCCCGGTTTATCCGGTCTCGGGAGAAAAAAAGAGGCGAGCGGGGTTGCCGCTCGCCTGTTCGGGTCGCAATCCGCTCCGGGCGGAGCGGGTGAATCGTCGGACTAGACCCAGCCGCGCATCTTGCAGGCTTCGGCCACGCGGGACACGGCGATCATGTAGGCCGCGTCGCGCATGTAGACGCCCTTGTCCCGCGCCAGGGCGGAGACCGCCTTGAAGGCGTTGGTCATCTTGGTGTCGAGCTTCTGGAGAACTTCGTCCTTCTCCCAGTAGTAGTTCATGTTGTTCTGCACCTGTTCGAAGTAGGAGCAGGTCACGCCGCCGGCGTTGCAGAGGAAATCGGGGATCATGAAGATGCCGCGCTCCTTGATCACTTCGTCGGCCTCGAGCGTGGTCGGGCCGTTGGCGCCCTCGGCGATGATCTTCACGGACTTCTGGATGCGGTTCACGTTGCCGGCGTTGATCATGCCGTCCAGAGCGGCGGGCATGAGCACCGTCACGTCCTGGTCGATCCAGGCGTCGCCGTCCAGCTTCTCCCAGCCGAACTCGGCGGCCTTGGCGGGATTGACGGTCCCGAATTTGTCCAGGGCGCCCATCATCTTGGCGAACGGGATGCCGTCGAGGCAGCGGTAGGTGTAGGAGGTCTTGTCCTTCTGGTCCCAGCAGGAGATGGCGATGGTCTTGCCGCCGTACTGCTCGAAGAGGCTGATGGCGTACTGGGCCACGTTGCCGGCGCCCTGGGCGGACATCGTGGCGCCCTTGATGTCGATGCCCAGTTCCTTCATGGCTTCGCGCACGCAGTACATCACGCCGTACCCGGTGGCCTCGGTGCGCCCCAGGGAGCCGCCCTGGCCCACCGGCTTGCCGGTGATGAAACCGGGGAGCCTTTCGCCGCGGATGGCTTCGAACTCGTCCAGCATCCAGAGCATGTGCTTGCCGCTGGTCATGACGTCGGGGGCGGGGACGTCGGCAATGGGGCCGACATTCTTCCACACCTGGCGGATCCAGCCGCGGCAGATCTGTTCCTGCTCACGCTCGGAAAGGTTGTGCGGGTCGCAGATCACGCCGCCCTTGCCGCCGCCCAGCGGGATGTCGACCACGGAGGTCTTCCAGGTCATCCAGGTGGCGAGGGCTCGCACCGTGTCGATGGTCTCCTGGGGGTGGAAGCGGATGCCGCCCTTGGCCGGGCCGCGGGCGTCGCTGTGCTGCACGCGGAAACCGCGGAACACCTTCACGGACCCGTCGTCCATGTGGACCGGGATGCTGAAATGATACTCACGAAGAGGGTTGCGAAGCAGTTCGCGGGTCCCCTCGTCCAGCTGCAGCTTCTCCGCCACGGCGTCAAACTGCTTCTGAGCCATCTCAAACGGGTTGAAAGACTTGTCGGCCATCGCAAACTCCTTGTAAATGAATTCGACGCATTCCCATTGGGGATACCCCCCAGAGAAACGTGCCAGTTTAGACCTTCTCATGGGAAAATTCCACTCTTTTTTGCTTCTTTTTTCATCTATGATGGGAGGGCGCCGGGGGTGTTGCGAAAACCCGGGAAACGATCGGCAAAGGGCCCGGAAAACCGTCGTCCGGGACATTTCCCGGGGTTCGACGGGCCTTTTCGACCCCCTCGAAGCGCCCCGGGCCCGCGGGTGAAACCCCGGGTAGCGAAACCTCGTAAACAGGCCCTCCGGGGACCCCGGACGACACCCCGATCCCGGCCGAAAGGACACACCATGAGACTGAGAACCTGCCTGACCCTCGCCCTGGCCCTCTGCACCCTCCCGAGCGGGGCGCCCGCCGCCGGGAGCGGCTCCGCCCCCCCGCTGACCCTGGAGTGGATCTACAGCCGCGCCACCCGGGACGCCCTGAGCACGCCGCTCTACACCTGGCTCCGGGACGGTTCGGCCTACCTGATGGACCGGCGCACGGGCCCGGCGGAGCGCGCGCTCGAGAAGCTGGACCCCGAAACGGGGAAACGCGGCGTGGTGCTGAGCGTCGGGATCCTTCGGGAGCGCATCCGCTCCCTGATGCACGGCGAGTCCCCCGACTGGCCGGCGGGCTTCCCGTGGCCCGACGCCTTCTCGCCCGAGGGGGACCGGTTGGCGTACCTGATCAACGGTGACCTCTTCCTCGTCGAAGCGGCGGGCGGGACCGCCCGTCACCTGACCCGGACCCCCGGGGAGGAGAAGTGCGTGTCCTTCTCCCCCGACGGCCGCCGCCTGGCCTACGTCCGGGACAACAACCTCTACGTTTCCGCGGCCCACGCCGGCGGGAAGGAGCAGGCGCTGACCCGCGACGGGGGCCCCGCCCTCCTCAACGGCACCCTCAGCTGGCTGTACTGGGAGGAAATCTTCGGCCGCAACGACACCGCGTACTGGTGGTCGCCCGACTCCGCGTCCATCGCCTTCTTCCAGAGCGACGAGTCGATGGTGGAGGAGTCGGTCTTCCCCGAGTACGAGCCGGCCACGCCCAAGGTCGTCCGCCAGCGCTACCCGAAGGCGGGGGGGAAGAACCCGGTGGTCCGGGTGGGCGTCGTGGACGTGGAGAAGGCCCGGACGCGCTGGGTTTCCCTCGGCGACCCCGCGCCCGAGTACGTGGTCCGCGTCAAGTGGCTCCCCGACAGCCGGCAGGTGAGCATCCAGACGCTGAACCGCCGCCAGAACCGGTTGAACCTGCTGCTGGCGGACCGCCGGACCGGCCGCTCCGTGCCGGTCCTGAGCGAGGAGAACCAGACCAGCGTCAACGTCCACGACGACCTCTGGTTCCTGGAGGGCGGGAAGAAGTTCCTGTGGACGTCCGAGCGGGACGGCTACAACCATCTCTACCTGTACGACATCGGCGGACGGCTCCTCCGCCGCCTCACCGAGGGGCCGTGGATGGTCCGCGCCTCCGCCGGGTTGGCCTGGGTCCACGGCGGGGTGTGCGCCGTGGACGAGAAGGGCGGCTGGGTCTACTACACCGCCAACCACGGGTCCCCGGTGGCGCCCAAGCTCCACCGGGTCCGCCTGGAGGGGGGGATCCCCGAGCGGATCAGCGCCGGGGACGGGACGCACCAGGTCTCCTTCAACCCCGCCAACACCCTCTATTTCGACCGCCACTCCAACCTCTCCACGCCCTGGGGGCTCTACCTTCACCGCGCCGACGGGGCCCGCCTGCACACGGTGACGGCCCCCGCCCTGGACTGCCTCGCCCCCTACGGGGTCCGCACCCCCGAGTTCCTCACGGCGCCCGCGGACGACGGGTTCCCCCTCCCTGCCACCCTGCTCCGGCCCGAGACCCTCGAGCCGGGACGGAAATACCCCGTGATCCTCTACGTCTACGGCGGCCCGTCCGCGCCCGTGGTCTGGGACCAGTGGGACCGCTACGCCCTGCTGGGCAACGTCCTGCTGCGCAGCGGCTACCTCTGGATGGCCATCGACAACCGCAGCGCCTCCGCCCTCAGCAAGACCCTGGAGGACACCGCCTACGGACGCCTCATCGCCGGGCCCGAGATCGCCGACATCCTGGCCGGCGTGCGCTGGCTCAAGTCCCAGCCCTTCGTCGACCCCGACCGAATCGGCGTCTGGGGGTGGAGCGGCGGGGGAACCATGACCTTGCAGCTCATGACCCACTGCAACGACTTCAAGGCGGGGATCGCCGTGGCGGCAGTGTCGGACTTCCGCTACTACGACAGCAAGTGGGCGGAGAGCGCCCTGGGGCTGCCGCAGGACAACCCGGAAGGGTACAAGCAGAGCGCCGCGGCCAACTTCGCCGCGAACCTCGCGGGGAAACTGCTGCTGGCTCACGGCACCGGCGACGACAACGTGCACCCCCAGAACGCCTGGCGCTTCGCCCGGGAGGCCATCAAGGCCGGCAAGCTCATCGAGATGATGATCTACCCCCTGGCCGACCACAGCCTCACCAACGCCGGCCGCCACATCTACGAGGTCATGGTGGACTTCTGGAAACGAAACCTCTGAATTGGACAGCGCAAGGCTTTGCCAGACCCCGCCCCATGGGAAGCAGGGCCCCTGCGGCGAAGGGAGAATGAGGCACGGAATACATGAAAGAAGAATTCAGAATCCAGAATTCAGATTTCAAATGGTGATTTCAGCAGACCGGGGGCCAACTTCAGGCGGGGATGACAGCCGCCAGGAAGCCGTCGTCGGGAGAGAGGAGGAGGAGACCGGGCAGAGGAGACAGGAACAGGGGAGAGGGGAGAGGAAACACGAGACAGGGGAGGAGATAGGAGACAGGGGACAAGAGATACGAGACAGTTGGCAGGAGACGCGAGTCAGAGGACAGGAGGTGGCGTTTGGGTTGTCGGCCGCAATCGGAGACGCCGCTTCCCCGTGCCTGGTGCCGCAGTGAGAGAGCGATCCCGTGAGGATCGCTCACGGAGGCCCGGAGGCACGGAGCGCACGCAACCGGGCAAACTGCCGGGACAAGACCCACCCGCCCCAGGCCAGCCCGGCCAGCATCCCCACGATCCCGAAAGCGTAGAAGGCCGCGGCGATGGCGTGGTCGTACTCCAGCCACCCCAGCCTCCCCAGGATGTTCTGCCAGTCGTGATACCCGGGGACCTCCCGCCCGGTGACCCCGCCCAGCAGCATCAGGCGCTGCGCGCGCGCGTCGTTGATGTAGGGAGCGGCGTCCATGAAGTTCTGGGCCGTCCACCAGAGGGAAATGGAGGCGGCGAAAGGGTTTCGATACCAGATGAAGGCCCCCGTGCAGACGACCGGGACCAGGATCTGCATCAGCGTCCCGCCCAGGACCTTCATGAAGCTCCCGAACGGGGCGAAGACCAGGTGGCCCGCCTCGTGGAAGACCAGGTTCACCAGGTGCCAGAAACTGCTGCCCACGTAATTCGTCTCCATGGGCGTCACGATGAACACCAGGCCCCAGAGGGTGAAAACCGTGAACACCAGGAGACGCCCGCCGAAAAAGATGGGGTCGATCTCGCCGTCCTCGGCGTTGAGGCGGCGCCAGACCCGTGAGGGCAGGTTCGAGCGGGCCCTCGCGGCCAGGGCCTCCCGGGAGGAGGGGGAAGCCAGGGTCCCCGCCTCCAGGGCTTCCCGCCGTTCCCGGTACCGGTCGACCAGGACCCCGCACCGCGGGCACTCCGCGCTCACCGGCCCGGGGAACCCGCACTTCGGGCAGCCGCCCGCGCTCATCGGATGAAGACGAACCGGGCGGCGTCGGTCCAGCAGAGGATGATCATGTCGCCCGGATTCAGGGGGGTTTCCCCGATCAGTGGGTGGTCGAGGGAATTGATGAACGTCCCCTGGGCGGAACCGAAGTCCTCCACCACGATGGTTCCCTGGCGGAGGCCGATCCAGAGGTGCCTGGCCGAGACGTCGGGGTGGTCGATCACGACGGTGCAGACTTCGCTGTCCCGGCCGAGCAGCATCCCCTCCGGGTTCACCCGGAAGCGCTGGTGCGCCAGCGGGCCGGCGACGAAGAGGATGTCCCCCGCCCCCGACGCCGGTTCCTCCGTGACGGGGGCGGCGTCGGGGCGAGCCTCCCCGTCCGGCTCCACTGGCCGCTCCGCCCGGGGCCGTGTGCTGCTCCGCCGCCAGAGTTCGAAGGCCAGGACGCCCACGATCACCCCCAGGAGCACCAGGAGGCCTCCCAGCTTGTCCCAGGTCCACAGGCTCGCACGGGGGGAGAGGGCCCCGAACGAGGCTTCGGTCTGCTCCTCGTAGCGCCGCCGGTCGTCCTCGGTCAGGGGCTTGTCCCGCCCGCGGGCGATCATCTGCCGGCACTCTTCGCGGAGTCGGGCGACGTCGGACAGGTCGGGGAAGAGCCGCAGCGTCTCGTCGAACTGCCGGGCCGCCTCGGCGTAGTGCTCGTCCCAGAACATCCGCATGCCGCGGCGGTAAGCCCGGGTGGTCGGCCCCGGTTCGTTCCGGACCCCGGAGGCCCGGATGAACTCGGTGATGGTGGACGCGGTGATCATGTAAGCAAAACCGGTGTTGCCGTGTCCCGGCGCCTCGTCGCCCCGGAACGTGACGATCCCGACGACCTCCCCCCGGTCGTTGATGGCCGGACCCCCGGAGTTCCCCTCGGCGACGGGGGCCGTGAACTGCAGGACGGGCGTCCCGTCTTCCAGGGCCTTCCGCGCGGCGATGATGCCGTCGGTCACGGTGGGCTCGAGGATGGAGTCCTCGCTGAGCAGGGACGTGTCTGCCGCGGAGGGGAACCCGAGGACCGTCACGTGGTCCTGGATGCGGACCTCCTCGGAATCGCCCATGGCCAGCACGGGGGCGTTCCGCACATCGACCCGGATGAGGGCCACGTCCTTGCCCTCTCCCACCGGGGCGCCGTAGCGGATGACCGTGAAGGGCAGCTTCCGCTGGCGGCTCAGGAGGACGAGGTTGTAGACCTTCGTGTCGTCGTTGAACGTGGTGCGGTCCAGGATTGCCTTGCGGACCTCCGGGCTCACCGTCTCCGGGTTGTGGCCCATTTCGGCCGCCACCCGCCGGACGTACTCGTCCTGGAGCAGGCGCATCATTTCCTTCTCGCCCTTGTAGGCCGGCTCGACGACGTGAGCGTTGGTAACAATCACCCCGTCGGGGTTCACGAAGAAACCCGAACCGGAGTAGATGGCCTGGATGTTGAAATGCCGGTACTCTGCGCCCCCGTCCACCTCCAGGGTGAACGAGCCGGTCCCGGCACAGACGATCCGGACGACGGAAGCCTTGGCGATCATGGCCCAGTGGCCGTCCGCGGGTCCGGCAAGGGTCGGGGCGGTCAGGGAGGCGAGGCAGACGAGGACGACTGCCGCCAGGAACCGCCGGGATCTCCACCGTCCGAACATCCCGCTGCACCCCGCTCCGAATCGCATTGCCGGCCCCGGGCCCTTGCCGATGGAAGAACCGGTGCGTTGACGCCCAAATTCTATCCGGAATCGCCGGGGGCGGCAAGCTGAAAAAGAACCCGGGAGGTTTTCGAGCTTTCCCGAAATCCGCGGGGGATCCGGCAAACGTCCCTGGCCTCACCGGCCGTCACCCGCCCCCGACAACCGGAATCCGAAGCCGTCCCAGACGTAGCGGGCGGTCCGGAGGCTGCCGTCTCCCCGGCGCTCCTCCACCTGAAGGGCTTCTCGGCCGTCGGGTTCCTTCCCGTCCACCTCGAAGTCCTCCAGGGGGAGGGCGAGGCGGGAACCGAACCACTTCGGGTAGACGGCGTTCCCTTCCCGGGCGTAGACGAAGAGCCGGCGGGCGGGTTCCGGGTCGTAGCGGGCGGGTTTGAAAACACCGAGCAGGACCTCAGGCTCCCCGTCGCCGTCCACGTCGGCCCGGCGCACTTTCCAGGGGTTGAAGCCCTCGTGGGCGTCCAGCAGCGGCGTCTCGAACCGTCCCGGGCCCGGGTCCAGGGGGATGACGGCGAGCCGGCCCCCGGCACCCGTCGAGCCGTCTTCCAGGATGGCGTAGACCCGGATCCGGTCCGCATCGGCCACGGCGCAGGCGTCGCGGAGCCGCCAGGCGACGCCGGGAGGGCGCCAGGAGACGCCTCCCGCCCCCGGCTCGGACGCCGGCGCCCCCCCCGACGGGACCCACGCAAGAAAGCGCTCGTAGGCCTCCAACCGCCCGGCCGGGAACGACCAGAGACGGAAAGGGCGCCGGAAGGGGCCGTCGGCGCCGGACGCCGGGTCGATGAACTCCCGGGTCGGACGATCCGGCCCGGGCGCCCTCCCCCCCTCGCTCCGGGGCGGAGTGGGGACCGTCGTCCCCGTGTCCTGAGCGGGCCGGCCGGGCGGGTTTTCACCCGCAACGCCCCCGGGCTGGGGATCGCACACGGCAACGGATCCCGAGACGGGGTCCACCCGGACCCCCCCTTCCGCCGACAGGACCGAGACGCCGCGGAGGATTCGCCGGGCGGTTTCGCCCCTCGCCGCCCGGGGCCGGTGATCGTTCCCCAGCACGACGGGCACCAGGCGGGGGCCCTCGATCCCGCCCCGCCGGAGGCCGCAGCGGAAGATCACCGTCTCCCGCTGGTCCGGGCGGCGGTTGTCGAAGAGAAAATTCCCCAGGCTGTAGAGGATCAGGGCGCCCCGGTAGTGCTCGATGGGTTGGAGGACGTGGGGGTGGTGGCCGATCACCAGGTCCGCCCCGGCGTCCACCACCCGGCGGGCCCACTCCCTCTGCCGGGAGTCCGGGACGGCGGAGCCCTCCGGGCCCCAGTGGAACGAGACCACCACGGCGTCCGCCCGCTCCCGGGCCCGCCGGATCTCCGCCTCCAGCCGGTCGAGGTCCAGAACGGCGGGACCGGGCCGGTCCACGGCGGGCGGGAAGCCTTCCGGCAGGAAAGCCAGGCACCCGAACAACGCCACCCGGAGCCCCCCGGCGCGGAACCAGGCGGGGCGGAAGGCCGTTTCGAGGTCGGGGCCGCCCCCCACCGGCGTGAGGCCCGCCGCCTCCAGGTGACGGAGGGTCTCGGCGAACCCCTCGCGCCCCCAGTCGATGGCGTGGTTGTTGGCCACCACGGCGGCGGTGAAACCCGCCCGGCGAAGGACCGCCGCCATCCCCGGGTCGCCCCGGAAACGGATCCGCTTGGGGAGGGCCCGCCCGCAGGCGGGGTCGCACAGGGGGCATTCCAGGTTGCAGACCCCCAGTTCCACCCCCGCCAGGGCCCGTTTCACCCCGTCGAAGAGGCGGTCCCCGCCGGCGGTTTCCAGGGTGTTCCGGACGGCCCGGTCAAAAAGGACGTCCCCCACGGCCGCGAAGGAGACGTGCCCCGACGAGGGCCGGTCCGCCCCCCGTGCCCCGGCCGGGGACGCGAGAAGCAGGATCGGCCCGAGGAGGGCGGCGAGGCGCATCAGCACCCCGTGTCGTAGTAGAGCATCTTCCACCCCGGTTCCGTGGACCAGGGGGGGATCCCGCTGGGGGAAACATAGGACGGGGCCGGCAGTTCGGGCTCGGGGCGGGGGGAGAGGACGGGCTCGACCCAGGCGGGCGGGGCGGGCGCCAAGCCCCCCTCCAGCATCCGTTGCCAGGCCTCGTCCGTCAGCCGGTCGGAGGAGGGGTGCCGGAACTCGTAGTAGGAGAAAGCCGCCCCCCGCGTCAGGTACAGGAGCCCGCCGTGCTCCACGATCACCCAGAGGGCCCGGGCACGCCCCACGCCCACCTCCAGGGCTTCGGCGTTCCAGGTGTGGACGTCGGCGATCACCGGCATCTTCCGGTCCGGGCCGTCGTACATCTCCGCCCAGCGCATGGCGGCCTGCCCGTCCATCATCAGGTCCAGGGTCATGCTCTCCAGCAGGGACCCCATCTTCTGGATCTGCTCGTACTCCGCC
Source organism: Acidobacteriota bacterium (assembly GCA_018001935.1). Lineage (NCBI taxonomy): Bacteria > Pseudomonadati > Acidobacteriota > Acidobacteriota bacterium. Next base: position 25,112 of record JAGNHB010000007.1, on the reverse strand, counting down.
AGGCTCAGCACCGTGCCGGCGTTCTCCTTCTCCGCCGCCGTTCGAAGGAAGGCGGCCAGGTCGACAAACCGTCCCAGGACCGCGCCGTAGTCCTCGTCCAGCGCCTTCCGATCACGGAGGGACTGCTGCAGGAAGGACAGGTTGTCGCCGAGGCGCCGGTAGAACTCGGCGGCCGGCTCAACGAAGCCTTTCGGGGGTTCCGGGATCCAGACCTGCTTGCGTTTCTCGTCGCCGCCGCACTCGGCGCCCCCCGACTGCTTGGTGAGCAGGATCGTGTCGTGGCGGAGCTGCGACCAGCTGGCCAGGGCGGTGTTCAGGTTCTTCAGGTCCCACCCCGCCGTCGTGGTGAAGAACTGGGGCCCCTCGCCCCGGACCTTCCTGTCGGCCAGGGCCGCGAGGCACCAGAGCCAGCGGGCGTGCAGGTCCGTTTTCCAGCGTTCCGGCCCCCGGTCCCTGAAGTCCCGGGCCAGGGCCGCCAGGGCCTCGGGGTAGGCCGGCCAGCCGCTCCAGCTCTCCTTGAGTTCCCCCAGCAGGAGGGCGTTCGCCCGGGCGCTGCCCAGGACGGCCATGATGTCCAGACCCACCGGGAATTCCCGGAACAGCCTTCGCTGGTCGTCGTGAACGGTGAGCTTCTGGAAGATCTCCGCGTCGGGTGAGTAGCGCTGGCCGAGAAAGCGAAGCTGGGGTTTCTGGGTCCCCCACTGCCCCATCCCCGTGATCTTCGCCTTGCGGGCGTAGAGTTCCCCGACCTGTTTCCGGAAGGCCGCGAGCTTCGCCGGGTCCGCCAGGGCGGCGGGCGCGGCGCCCGGATCGTGGACGGCGTCGTGAATCGCCAGGTAATCCAGGGGGCTCGGGTCGTCCGAAGGGCCCGCAAAGAGGGCGCAGAGGTCGTCGATCTCCCGCCAGGCGTCGCGGAGCGAGCGCCCGTCCGCCCCCTTCCCGCGCAGGAGCCGGGCCATGAGGACCCCCTGGAGGAGCCGGACGTCGTCGTCCGCGTCCAGCCCCATGCAGCCGAACCAGTTCATGGCCATGAAGTAGCGTTCCAGTTCCGGCGACCGGGTGTAGTGTCCCCGGGGGACGAAGAGGGAGTAATCCACCCGTTTCCCCAGGAGGGGCGACTCGGCCCAGCCCGCATGTGCCCGGCACAGGTCCCACTCGGCCTTCGCCTTTGCGCCTTCCGGCCCCTCGGCGGCGGGGGCGCGGTCCGCCAGGAAGGCGCAGGCCACCTCGAAGAAGGCGGCGTTTCGCAGAGCGGCGGTCCGGAGCGGGCCCTCGGCGAGGGACTTCGCCTCGGTGCGGGAGGCATCCCGAAGCGCCGTCGAGAGGGCCTCCAGCTTCGCGGCGAGGTGGGTCTTCTCCAGGTGCCGCAGGCTGTAGTCGAAGAAGACGTGGTAGAGCTGCAGCACCGCGTCCGTGGTGATGAAGCTGGGGATCCCCTGGTAGTCGTTGTTCTCGTAGAGGTAGAAGAGCTGGTCCTGCGGGGTGGGAAGCATCAGGAACCCGTTCCGGGAAAGGCGCTCACGGTCTTCCGGGCCGAGGGGGCGGAACTGGTTGGGGTTGACCACGTTGTCCACGTTCACCCGGCGGGCGTCCCCTTCCCCGCTGAAGTTGGCCGCCATCAGTTCCCGCTCCCGGGCCAGGACCCGTTCGACGTTGGCCGTCTCCGCCGGCGTCAGCCGGCTGTCGGCGTACTTCGGGTCGGGCCGGTACCACCCGGCGCCCATGAAGAAGCTGTGGAGGTCGTAGGCCTTGAAGGGCCTCCCGTGCCGAGCGTAGATCTCGTTCCGAAGCCACCGGAGTTCCGCCAGGGTCTTCCCGGCGAGGGCCCCCGGGTCGAGGGGCTTCGTGAAGTCCGTCGACGGCTTGACCCCCGGCTTTGCGGGGGGGGCCGGAACCGCGGTCCCTCCGACACCGGCCGACGTGACAAGAACGGCCAGGAAACCGACTGACCAGACTCGCAACCGCATACGCACCTCCAACGGTCCGACTTCTTCCGTTTAGCATAACCGCTCTGCTTTTCCCGGTTCAACCTGATTTGTTCGCTTTCTGCGTTTTCTGCCTATCCCTGCGGCTGGAACGAACCCCGGAAACGGCGGGACACGCTGAAAGTCACCCTTCGGGAAACCGAACCATCGCTTGCAGGACCGGGCGCGGTGTGGTAGAATGCCCTTTGATTTTTTTCCGCGGATAGGTGCAATGGAAGAACAGCAAAATGAAATAGATAGCAGATCGATCTCCGAAAGCTCCGCGGCCTACACTGCCGACAGCATCGAGGTCCTGGAGGGGCTGGAGGCGGTTCGTCTCCGCCCGGGGATGTACATCGGCACCACGGGTGTCGAGGGCCTTCACCACCTGGTGTACGAACTGGTGGACAACTCGGTGGACGAGGCCATGGCGGGCTACGGGTCCGAGATCCGGGTCACCATCCACATCGACAACACGGTCACCGTGGAGGACAACGGCCGCGGCATCCCCGTGGACATGCACGAGAAGGGCAAGTCCGCGGCGGAGATCGTCATGACCGTGCTCCACGCCGGCGGCAAGTTCAGCAACGGCGCCTACAAGGTCAGCGGCGGGCTCCACGGCGTCGGCGCCTCGGTGGTCAACGCCCTTTCCGAGTGGCTGGAACTGGAGATCCGCCGCGGCGGGAAGGTCTACCAGCAGTACTACGAGCGCGGCATCCCCAAGGCCGAGTTCGCCGAGGTCGGCGTCACCACGCGCACGGGCACCAGGATCCGTTTCCACGCCGACGAGCAGATCTTCGAAACCCTCGACTTCAACTTCGAGGTCCTCTCCCAGCGCATGCGCGAACTGGCTTTCCTCAACCGCGGGCTGAAGATCGTCATCGCCGACGAGCGGGAGGAGAAGTCCCACACCTTCCACTACGAGGGCGGGCTCAACTCCTTCCTGGAGTACCTCAACAAGAACAAGCAGACGCTCCACCCGAAACCCATCTACATCTGCGACAAGGCAGAAAGCGCCGAACTCGAGGTGGGGATCCAGTACAACGACACCTACGTGGAGAACGTCCTGACTTTCGCCAACAACATCAACACCCACGAGGGCGGGGCCCACCTGACCGGCTTCCGTTCGGCCCTGACGCGCACCATCAACACCTACGCCGATCGCGAGGGCGAACTCCGGTCGCTCAAGCACAACCTCAGCGGCGAGGACGTCCGGGAAGGGCTCGTGGCGGTGATCAGCGTCAAGCTCCCCAACCCCCAGTTCGAGGGCCAGACCAAGATGAAGCTGGGCAACAGCGAGATCAAGGGCCTGGTGGAGTCCATCACCAACGACAAACTCATGGCCTTCTTCGAGGAGAACCCCGACGTCGCCAAGGCGATCGTGCGGAAGGCCGTGGAATCCTCCATCGCCCGGGAGGCCGCCCGGAAGGCCCGGGAACTCACCCGGCGCAAGAGCGCCCTGGACAGCATGTCCCTCCCCGGGAAACTGGCGGACTGCCAGGAAAAAGACCCTTCGGCCTCCGAGATCTTCATCGTCGAGGGCGACTCGGCCGGCGGTTCGGCCAAGCAGGGTCGGGACCGGAAATTCCAGGCCATTCTGCCCATCAAGGGCAAGATCCTCAACGTCGAGAAGGCCCGGTTCGACAAGATGCTCCAGAACGCCGAGATCGCCACGCTCATCTCCGCCATGGGCGCGGGGATCGGCAAGGAGGACTTCGACGTCGCCAAGCTCCGCTATCACCGGATCATCATCATGACCGACGCCGACGTGGACGGCTCCCACATCCGCACCCTGCTCCTGACCTTCTTCTACCGCCAGATGACCGAACTGATCCAGCGGGGCCACATCTACATCGCCCAACCCCCGCTCTTCAAGGTCAAGTCGGGCAAGACGGAGCGGTACCTCCTGGACGAGGCGAACCTCTCCAAGTTCCTCCTGGACCGGTCGGTGGAGATGGTCTCGGTGGAGAACAGCCAGGGCGACAAACGCACGGGCGCCGACCTCATGCAGTTCCTCATGCGGGTGGACGAGTACCTCCGGATCCAGGACCGTTTCCACAAGCGCACCCAGGACCCCCACATCACGCCCCTCCTCCTCCGGTTCCTGTCCGGGCACGCCCTGGAACCCGGCTTCTCGAACCGCGGCATCCAGGAACTCTTCAAGAACGAGGCCTTCATCCGCGAGCTGGCGGGCACGCTGGTGGAGCGGGGCTACCGGATCGAGATCTCGCGGGACGAGGAGCACGGGATCCCCAGCATCCGGGTCACCAACGGGAAACCCCCGGGGGTCGACCTCTCCTGGGAACTGCTCACCACGGCGGAATTCCACAAGCTCTTCAAGCTTCACCACCAGATCCTCCCCCTGGACGCCCCCCCCTTCCGGGTGGTGGTGAAAGAGCGCTCGGAGGAGGTGGCCGACAAGGAGTCCCTCTTCCAGCGGGTGGTCAACCTCAGCAAGTCCGACGTCAGCATCCAGCGCTACAAGGGGCTGGGGGAGATGAACCCCGAGCAGCTCTGGGAAACCACCATGAACCCCGAGACGCGCACGCTCCTGAAGGTCAACATCGAGGACGCCATCGAAACCGACGAGATCTTCACCATCCTGATGGGGGACAACGTGGAGCCCCGCCGCCAGTTCATCGTGGACAACGCGCTGCTGGTGAGGAATCTGGATATTTAGGGGTTTAGGCTGAAGGGGTTTAGGCTGAAGGCCCGGGCAGGCAAACGCGCGGGCACAGGCCCGGATCGGGATGAACCAAGGCTGATGCGTTCGCAAAAAGTCGGAAAACGGACGGAAAAGTGTCTGTGAAGCCTTTGTTTGAGCCATCACCCGGAGGGTGATGGTACTTTTTGCGGCCCCACCAAGGCTGACGTGCAGGACATCGAGACAAAAACCTTCAGCCTATCAGCCTAAAAAGCTTCAGCCTATTAGGCTTCAGCCTGTCAACCTTCCTCTGGAGGCAACCATGTCGTTCAACGTCGTCGACCACCCCCTCATTGCCCACAAACTGGGGATCATGCGGAACGTGGAGTGCACCATCTCCAAGTTCCGGGACCTCAGCCGGGAGATCACCAACCTGCTGACCTACGAGGCCACCCGCGACATGGAGGTGGAAGACGCACACGTGCAGGGCTGGGCCGGCACGGTGAAGGTCAAGAAGCTGTCCGGGAAGAAGGTGGCGGTGGTGCCCATCCTGCGGGCGGGAGTGGGCATGCTGGACGGCGTACTGGACCTCATCCCCTCGGCCCGGGTCAACTTCCTCGGGATGTACCGGAACGAGGAGACGCTCGAACCCGTGGCCTACTTCCAGAAACTGTGCGACGACATCCACATGCGGACCGCCCTCATCGTGGACCCCATGCTGGCCACCGGCAACTCCCTCAGTGCGGCCATCCACCTGCTCAAGCGGTCCGGCTGCCCGCGCATCAAGGCCCTCTGCCTGGTGGCGGCCCCCGAGGGCGTGAAGGTCCTGACCCGGGGCCACCCCGACGTGGACGTCTTCGTCGCCGCCCTCGACGACCGCCTGAACGAGCGCGGCTACATCCTGCCCGGCCTCGGCGACGCGGGCGACCGCCTTTTCGGCACCCGATGAAGGACATCGGTGCCGGAGGCTTCACGCAAAGGCGCCAAGGTGCAAAGCCTCGCAAAGAGAAGCAGCCCTCTTCAACGACATCGCTCTGCGAGGCTTGGCGTCATCGCGTCTTTGCGTGAGGCCGGGACGAACTGATCTGCCTGTTGGACGTTTTCGAAGTTTTACATCAGGAGTACGAGATGAGCCATGAAACGCCTTTCCTCGGGGAATTCCCCTTCATCCTCGCCGGTGAACCGCGCACGGCCGAAACCTACACCCTCCGCTGCCCCCACGACGGCGCCGAGATCGCCCGGGTCCACCGCCCCGGCCCCGCCGAGGCGGCCGAGGCCGTCCGGGCGGCGGTGGCGGGCTTCGAGGCCGCCCGCGTGCTTCCCCCGTTCCGCCGGGCGGAAATCCTCCGGACGGTCTCGCAGGCCATCCGGGACCGGGCGGAGGAACTGGCCCGCACCATGGCCCTGGAGGCCGCCAAGCCCATCCGGCAGGCCCGCGTCGAGGTCGGCCGCAGCGCCTTCATCTTCGCCGCGGCCGCCGAGGAGGCGACCCGCCTCCACGACGAGATCGTACACCTGGACGCCAACCCGGGCGGGCTGAACCGGCTCGGGATCCTGCGGCGCTTCCCCGTCGGGCCCGTGGCGGCCGTCACCCCTTTCAACTTCCCGCTGAACCAGGTGGCGCACAAACTCGCCCCGGCCATGGCCGCGGGCTGTTCCGTGGTGCTCAAGCCCGCGTCCCAGACGCCTCTCATGGCCCTTGAACTGGCCCGGATGGTCCTGGACGCCGGCTGGCCGGGGGAAGCCCTCTCCCTGCTGCCCCTTCGCGCCTCCGACGCCGCCCCGCTGGTGGAGGACCCGCGGTTCAAACTCCTGAGCTTCACCGGTTCCGCCGAGGTGGGGTGGGACATGAAACGCCGCGCCGGAAAGAAGAAGGTCGCCCTGGAACTGGGGGGCAATGCCGGCGTGATCGTTCACCACGACGCCGACCTGAACTATGCCGCGGAACGCTGCACCGTCGGCGGGTTTGCCTACGCGGGGCAGAGTTGCATCAGCGTGCAGCGGATCTTCGTCCACCAGTCCGTGTACGAGAAATTCCTGGTCCTCTTCCTTCCGCGGGTGAAGGCCCTCAAGGTTGGCCACCCGCTGGACGAGGCCGCCGATCTCTGCGCCATGATCAGCCGCAGCGACGCGGACCGCGTGGCGGGTTGGTTCGCGGAGGCCCGGGAAGCCGGGGCCCGGTTCCTGGTGGGCGGCGGCGTCCGGGACGGGGTGGTGGAACCGACCGTCATCGCCGACGCTTCCCCGCGCCTGAGCGTGAACAGCCGCGAGGTGTTCGCCCCCGTCGTCACGGTCGGGCCCTACACCGAGTTCCCCGAGGCCCTGCGCGCCGTCAACGACAGCGATTTCGGCCTCCAGGCCGGGGTCTTCACCCGGGACGTCAAGCTCCTCTTCGACGCCTTCGCGGCGCTCGAGGTGGGCGGGGTCATGGCCAACGAGGTCCCCACCTGGCGCGTGGACCAGATGCCTTACGGCGGGGTCAAGGACTCGGGCGTCGGCCGCGAGGGCATCCGCTGGGCCGTGGAGGAGATGACCGAGCCGAAGCTGATGGCACTTAATCTGAATCTGTAGGGGATTAGGCTATAGGCTGTAGGCTGTAGGTCCGGAGGGGTTTTCATCGGGGTCGGTATCGGTATCGCAATCGCAGCCGCAATCGCAGCCGCAATCGCAGTCGCAGCTGCAATCGCCGTCGCAGTCGTAGCCGCAATCGCCGTCGCAGCCGCAATCGCCGTCGCAATCGCCGTCGTAACCGCCGTCGCTGTCGCCACCGGGGTCGGCGGCCCCTTTGGCGGCGGCATCGATCTCCTCTCTTCCTTGCGGAGTGCGGCGCGATGGCTGCCGGAGCGCCGCTTTGACCCCGCCGCGCAGGCCGCCGGAGCGGCGCGGCCCCGACGCAACCTGCGCGTCTTCCGGAAGATCAAACACGGGCGCGCAGGCACAAGGCGGAGGGTGCCGATCTTTGTGCGGGCCCGAAGGCGCCGGGATGAAAGCGATGTGCAGGGGCAAAGGGACCTGAAGGCCCAAAGGGCTCAAAAACCCGAAGGTACAGGCTGAACCGACGCGGCAGACAGTGCTGCTGGATTCTTCGTTCGTGTGGTTCGAGCGGTTCCTGGTTCAATTTCCTTGTTTCTCGTGGTTCTTTTTCCGCTTTGACCCCGGGGCCGATTCGTGTATAATATACCGTTTTTGAGACTTTTCGAGGAGTGACAAACGATGGCTAAAACCAAGGAAACCAAAGGAAAGGGAGCCCCGCGGACGACGTTGACGGGCGCCCCCATCACCCCCCTTCCCTTCGACGTGCCCTACACCACCACGTCGCTCTGCCCCGAGTGCAAGGCCAAGGTCGAGGCGCGGATTTTCGAAAAGGACGGGAAAATCCTGATGGAAAAGACCTGCCCCGAACACGGCTACGTCAAGGACACCATCTTCTCCGACGCCGAACTCTACCGCCGGGCCATCGATTGGCACTACGACGTGGGCAAGGGCGTGGCCAACCCGCCCATCACCGACGCCAAGAGCTGCCCCGACGACTGCGGCATGTGCAACCTCCACGTCAGCCACACCGTCCTGGCCAACGTCGACCTCACCAACCGCTGCAACCTGGCCTGCCCCGTCTGCTTCGCCAACGCCAACGTCCAGGACTACATCTACGAGCCCTCCTTCGAGCAGGTGAAGCAGATGCTCCAGACCCTGCGCGACCAGCGCCCGGTGGCCGGCCGCATCGTCCAGTTCGCCGGCGGCGAGCCCACGCTTCACCCCGACTGGTTCAAGATCCTGACCACCGCCAACGAGATGGGCTTTTCCCACGTCCAGTGCGCCACCAACGGCATCAAGTTCGCCGAGGACGCCGGCTTCGCCGCGAAATCCAAGGAAGCGGGCCTGCACACCCTGTACCTCCAGTTCGACGGCGTCGACCCCGCGCTGTACGAGAAGATCCGCGGCCGCAAGAACCTGCTGGACATCAAGATGAAGGCCATCGAGAACATCCGCAGGGCCGGCATCAAGATCGTCTACGTCCCCACCATCGTGGGCGGCGTCAACGACGACCAGGTCCCCAAGATCGTCCAGTTCGCCCTGGACAACATCGACGTCTCCTCCGGCATCAGCTTCCAGCCCGTCGCCCTCACCGGCCGCATCGACGAGGCGGAACGCGAGAAGATGCGCTTCACCCTGTCCGACCTGGCGATCCGGGTCAACGAGCTGGGCTTCACCACCAAGGAGGACTGGTTTCCCCTGTCCTGCACCACCCCGATCTCCCAGCTGGTGACCGCGATGAAGGGCGAGGAGAACTGCACCATCTCCTGTCACCCGCTGTGCGGCATCGGCACCTACCTCTTCGTGGACAAGAACCGGAAGGCGACCCCCATCACCCGCTTCGTGAACATCAAGGGGCTGCTGGACGACATCCAGAAGCAGGCCGACAAGATGGCCAACCGGACGGCCTTCAAGAGCTTCTTCAAAAAACTGAGCAATATCAATCTTTTCCTGAGTGCCAACAAGCACTTCGACGAGAGCAAGGCCCCCGAGGGGCTCACGCTGAAGCGCTTCGGGCAGACCATCGAGGGGCTCCTGGACAAGAAGGCGGGCCGCGGCGACAACGACGGCACCTACACCTACAAGACCCTCATGGTGGCCGGGATGCACTTCATGGACGGCTACAACTACGACGTGGAGCGCGTCAAGCGCTGCGTCATCCACTACTCGGCGCCGGACGGCCACCTCTACCCCTTCTGCGCCTACAACTCCGGGCTGGTGTTCCGGGAGTCGATCGAGAAGCGGTTCTCCGTGCCCAAGTCGGAGTGGAGAAAACAGAGAGCCGAGTGACCCTTTTGCATCGGATCGCCCGGCACGGCGTCGGGACTTGTCCACGGGCGGTCCCGGGCCGTGCCGTTTTTTTTCCCATCGGTGGACGTCTCCAGATATTGCGTGTAACCGGTGTCTTCCCTTGACCATTCCGCTTGACAATCCTCGTTTCGCCATGCATTTTTGATGGGTGAACGAAGCAAGATCGCGAACCGGGGAGGCCGGCATGGAAAACAACGTGGATGCCCTGCAGAGCCTGGATGAAACTCTGGGGGGCTGGGACAAGCGGGCGCCCGTCCTCTTCCAGGACTTCCTCAACCTGGTCAAGGACGAGCCGAAACGGATGCTGCGGAACATCTTCCAGGTTTTCCACGACATGATCCTGTCGTACGTGGGGGAGGGGGTCGACGAGTTCCCGGACGACCCCGAATCGGTGGGTTTCGTTCACTACAATTGCGAAAAGCTCTTCGTGGAGGGTTGCGACCACCCTTTCTTCGCCGACCGGCTCTTCGCCAACCGCCTCTTCGACCGGGTGGAGGCCATCCGCCGCGGCGCCCAGCAGAACAAGCTCTACATTTTCGAGGGCCCTCCCGGCTCGGGCAAGAGCACCTTCCTGAACAACCTGCTCCACAAGCTGGAGGATTACGCCAACACCGAGGAGGGCGTCCGGTACGAGGCCATCTGGAAAGTCTCCCGCAAGGACCTCGGACTCTCCGCCGTGGAGCGTGACCCGACCACGGCCCTGGAGATGCTCCTCTCCCGTGCGCTGGCGGCCGCGGGCAGCGCCGAGGAGGTCCCCCCGATCCCGGACTCCGCCCCCGCCCCCGCGGACGACGTGGTGGAGATCCCCTGCCCCAGCCACGACCACCCCATTCTCCTGATCCCGAAGCAGCACCGGCGGGGTTTTTTGGACGACCTGCTCCGCAACGACGAACTCAAGTGGAAGATCTTCACGGAAAAGGAGTACGAGTGGGTTTTCCGCGACGTTCCCTGCACCATCTGCGCCTCGCTGTACCAGGCCCTGCTGGAACGGCTCAAGAGCCACCGGAAGGTCTTCGGCATGATCCACACCCGGCGCTACCTTTTCAACCGCCGCGTCGGGGAAGGCATCACCGTCTTCAACCCCGGCGACACCCCCATCCGGCAGATGGTCCTGGAGAACCCCATGCTCCAGAACCGGATCAACGTCCTGCTCCAGGACAGCAACCGCGTCCGGTACATCTTCTCGCCCTACGCCAAGACCAACAACGGGATCTACGCCCTGATGGACATCAAGTCCAACAACAAGGACCGGTTGCTGGACCTTCACAACATCATCAGCGAAGGGGTCCACAAGGTGGACGACGTCGAGGAGAACGTGAACTCGCTCTTCATCGCCCTGATGAACCCCGAGGACCGCGCCAACATCCAGGGGATCCAGTCCTTCTCGGACCGCCTGGAGTCCATCAACATCCCCTACGTCCTGGACATCAACACCGAGGTCAGCATCTACCGCAACATCTTCGCCCGCCGGCTCGACGACGATTTCCTGCCGCGGGTCCTCCACAACTTCGCCCGGGTCATCGTGTCCACCCGCCTGAACACCCGCTCCGACGCGCTGCTGGAGTGGATCGGGTCCCCGAGGAAGTACAACCTCTACTGTGACGAGAACCTGCTCCTGCTCAAGATGGAGATCTACACCGGGAATATCCCCGTCTGGCTCTCCGAGGAGGACCGCAAGAAATTCACGGCGCGCCGCCGCCGGCAGATCCTCGCCGAGTCCGAGGCCGACGGGGTCAAGGGGCTCTCCGGGCGCGACTCCATCAAGATCTTCGGAGACTTCCACTCCACCTACGTCAAGGACGGGACCCCCATCAACATGTCCATGCTGAAGAGCTACTTCTCCAATGTCCGCAAGGATATCGCGAAGTCCATCCCCTCGGATTTCCTGGAGTCGCTGGTCCGCATGTACGACTACACCGTCCTGCAGGAAGTCAAGGAATCCCTCTACAACTACAACGAGGAGCAGATCTCCCGGGACGTCGTCCACTACCTCTTCGCCGTGAATTTCGACCCCGGGGCCGTGGAAACGTGCCGCTTCACCGGCGAGAGGCTGGAGGTCACCCCGGAGTTCTTCGACGCGGTGGAGAAGCGGATCCTCGGGGCCGCGGCCGATGCCCCCTCCCGGAAGCGCTTCCGCAGGGACACCCAGAAGGAGTACGCCGCTCACACCCTGACCCAGGAAATCCTGATGGAAAAGAAAACCATCACGGAGACGGAGCTTTACCGGGACCTCTACGGGCGCTACGTCCACAATCTCAAGGAAAGGGTCCTGGAGCCCTTCCTGGACAACGAGAACTTCCGCAACGCCGTGAAGGAGTACGGCGAGGAGAGTTTCAAGACCTACGACCAGCGGATCCGGGAGGACGTGGACTTCCTGATGCGCAACCTCGTGGAGAAGCGCCGTTACTCCCCGCAGGGCGCCAAGGAAGTCTGCATCTACGTCATGGACAACGACCTGGCGCGAAAGTTCGGCGGCGGGAAGCGATGAACCCATGAACCCCGCCCGCGACGACCACCTCGAGAACCTGGAGTTCCCCGCCCTCCTGCAGAAGGTGGCCTCCTACGCCACTTTTTCAGGGGGGCGCGCCCTGGTCCTCGGCCTGTCCCCGATGGAGGACGTGGAGGCCGTCACCCGGGTCCACCGGTTGGCGGAGGAACTGCAACGCCGCCTGGGCGCCGGGGAGGGCTTCTCGTGCGCCGCCGCCGAGGAGGCCGTCCCTGCATTGGCTCGCCTGCAGGTGGCCAACCTCGATCTCGAGGTCCGGGAACTCCTCCACATCCAGGACCTGGCGGCGTGTGCGTGCCGCCACCGGAGGCTTCTCCTGTCGGACGAGGACCTGTACCCGGAACTCACCGCCCTGGGCCGGCGTTTCCCCCCGCTGGAGGCTGTCGATGCCTACATTGCCGAACGGATCGACCCCGACGGGGAGGTCCCCGACCGCGCCTCCCCGGAGCTGGCTTCGGTGCGCCGTGAACTCCGGAACGTGGGTGAGCGCATCCAGGCGCAATATCACCGGGTCATGGAAGCAGCGGACCGGCGGGGGATCCTGCAGGACCGTTTCGTGACCTCCCGCAACAACCGCTTCGTCATCCCCATCCGCTCCGAGTCTCAGGGGGCGCTGGGCGGCGTGGTTCACGGCTCCTCCTCCTCGGGGCTGACGGTGTTCATGGAGCCCCTGGAACTGGTCACCCTCAACAACAGCTACATCAGCCTCAAGGAGCGGGAATTCGAGATCGTGCAGCGGATCCTCTCCCAGATCACCGCCTTTCTCCGGGCACGCCTGAAGGAACTGGACGCGGCCCTCGACCTCCTGGCGATCCAGGACAGTCTTGGCGCCCGCGCGCGGTTCGCGCTCGAGTTCCGCTGCATCGCCCCCCTCGTGGACGTCAGCCGCGCCCTGAAGCTGGAAGACGCGCGGCACCCCCTGCTGGAGGCCTCCCTCAAAGCCCAGGGGAAGCGGATCGTCCCCATCTCCCTGGCCCTCACGGCCCGGGAGCCCCGCCTGATCATCAGCGGCCCCAACACCGGCGGGAAGACCGCCGCGCTCAAGTGCGCCGGGTTGCTCACCCTGATGGCCCTGTCGGGGGTCCCCGTCCCGGCCCGTCACATGGAGTGCGCCCCCTTCCACGCCGTCCGGGCCGTGATCGGCGACCGGCAGTCCCTCGCCGCCGACCTGAGCACCTTCTCGTCCCACGTTCTCCTCCTGAGGGAGATCCTGGACCACTACCGTCACCCGACCCTGGTCCTGGTGGACGAACTCTGCGCCGGCACGGACCCCACCGAGGGGGGGGCCCTGGCCATGGCCATACTGGACCACCTGCGCGCCCTCGAGGCGCCGTTCATCGTGACCACCCACTCGCGCACGCTGAAGGAGTACGCCGTCAACACCCCCGGGACCTCGACGGCCGCCGTCGAGGTCGACCCCGAGACCCTCGAGCCCACCTACCGGCTCCACGTGGGCGCGCTGGGGGGAAGTTCGGGCCTGTTCATCGCCCGAAAGCTCGGGCTCCCGGACACCGTCGTCGCCGCCGCCGAGCAGCGCCTCGCGGAGTGGGGCATCCCGGCCGAGGAGGCCTACGCCCGGATCAACGAACTGGTTCGCCGCCGGGAAGCGGAACTGGCGGAGGTCGAACGGCTCAAACGGGAGCAGGTCCTGCGGAAGATCGAGCTCGAGCGGCGGGCCGAGGAGCGGAAACGGGAGGAGATCTCCCGGTTGCGGAGGGAGTTCGAGACGTACCGGAAGACCTTCGAGGACGACCGGTCCCGGCTGGCGGACGAGTTCCGGCGCCTCGCCGAGAAGGGCCGGCCGATCCCGCACTTCGAGCAGAGGCTGGAGCGGCTGGAGCAGCGACTCGCGGAGGCCGTGACCGAGTTGACGCTCCCCCCCGGCCGGCCGGACCCCCGCCCGAAGCTGGAACCGCTGCCGCCCGGCGAGATCCGCGAGGGGATGGAGGTGGTGGTCGGCCCGATCCGGCTCGGCGGGACGGTCCGGGAGGTCGGCGCCGATGTCGTCACCGTGCTCTCGGGGGGCAAGCGGCTGCAGGTCCCCCCGGACTGGCTGATGCGTGCCGGCGACTCACCGGCCGCCCCGGGCGGGGCCCTCCCCCCGGTGGATGCGCCGCCGGGGGGGAACGAAACCGGCGACGGGCCGACGGGGACCCCGCCGGCGGAAACCCCCGGGGCCCTCTTTCCCTCCCGCGAGATCAAGGTAATCGGGAAGACCGTCGACGAGGCCCTTCCCGAGGTGGAGCGTTTCCTGGATTCGGCCTTCCTCCAGGAAGAACGCTGCGTCGCCGTCATCCACGGGATCGGGCGCGGGATCCTCCGGGCGGCCATCCACGCGCGGCTCCGCGAAATCCCCTTCGTCCGGGGTTTCCACCACCCCCCGGCCCGGGAGGGTGGCAAGGGGAAGACCCTCGTGGTCCTGGACGTCTGACAATTTTAATCACCCTGGATGACATTTTACGTCAATCCGGCTTTCGGGCCGGGCGCCGCCCCGCCCCCGGGACCGCCCTGTGGCTTTTCCAGCGGGCCCGGCCCGGAAAAGACGGTGGCACTTTTTTTGCTTTTATACGCCGGGAGGTGGCCATGAACACCAAAGGCTTTTCGCTCGTGGAGATGATGATCACCCTGGTCATCATCGCCATCCTGTCCGCCATCGCCGTCCCCCACTTCAGGGAGATGCGCGTCAAGGCCAACGAGGCTTGGGCCCTGACCTACGTGCGGTCCTGGATCGCGGCGCAGGAGAACTACCGCCTGAAGTTCCAGACTTACGCCTCCAGCGACGAGGAACTCATCCGGAAAGGCTTCGTGGCCGCCCCCGACTCCGGCAACTCCAACCCCACCATGTGCGGGTACAGTTTCGAGATCCGCGGGGGGACCGACATCGGGGCGCAGGGCAAGTGGCGGTGGGAAGGCTGGGCGGACCCCATCGTCCCGGGCTCGACGGGGCGCAGCTACTACTACGTCACCGCCGAGGACGGGGGGATCATCCACACGTCCACCACCGGCCGGGCCAGCAAGTCTTCCCCGCCGCTGAACTACCAGAACTGAGGGGCGTTCGGCGCCGCGAGGGGGCAGGGGCAAGCCCGGGGCCCGTGGTCAGGGGCGTCGGGGGCAGGTGAGCCCCAGCCGGATCACCGAGGGGCGACTCTTCTTCTCCAGGTCGGAGAGCTTTTCGGCGAGGCGCTCCGGCTCCGCCGCAAGAATCCCGCCCAGGTCCGACAGGTCCGACAAGTCCGACAGGTCCGACAAGTCCGACAGGTCCGACAAGTCCGACAGGTCCGCAGGCCCCATGCTCCCGGGGCCTGGAATGCATTCGATCCTGAGAACGCTTTCCCCAGAGGCTTCCCCGTCCCCCGGGGCGCACTGCCAACCTGTTTTCTCCATCATGAACGCCAGGACCGGTTTTCCCGAATCGAGCGCGACGCCCCGGGCCGTTTCGGCCACTGTCCCCGCCGGTGCGACGAGGCACGGCGCCGAGAGGCAGTCCCGCAGATCCTCCAGGCAACCGGGGCCCGTCACCAGGACCGGCCCGGCGCCGCTTCCCCGTTGGGCGAGACAGATCTCGATCGCCTGGAGGAGGGCGTACAGTTCGCACCCCGGGCACCACCGGGGCGGCGAGCCCCCCCGGCTCCCCAGCCGGCCGGACGCCTCGATCGCCCGGGCTCCCCGGAGCGCTTCCCCTTCCAGGACCGGGCCTTCCGCCACGCCCTCGCCGGGACACTCACGCATCGTGTTCTCCCCTGTCCCCGGTCTCCGGGGCACGGGCCCATTATAGTCCCCGCACGGGGTAATTCAAGCCCGAGTCTGGCATGAAAACGGTTTGACAGCCGATGACGCTTCTGCTAATATTTCCCATTTGCACGCCGCTGCAGGCGTGGACGATGCTTCGAGGAGAGCGATGCCCAAACCCAAGATCAGACCGTTCCGAACGGTGACGCGACAGATCCTCCCGCTCCTGCTCCTGGCGGCGGCGCCGTGCGCCTGCATGGTCCGAATGGAGGCGATCCAGCGCGGGAAAGCCTACCTGGAGGCGAAAGCCCTGGACTACAACCAGATCGCCGCCTGGTTCGACACCCTCACCCGGCAGCACGACACCTTCATCGTCAAAAACGCCACGTTGACCTTCTCCGCCGAATCCGACAAGCTCCTCCGCAAGGAACGCTTCCCCTCGGCCTCCGGCGTGATCCTCCTCGACCGGAACGGGGACCTCCGGCTGCAGATCTACGCCCCCGTCATCAAGACCACCCTGGTGGACATCGTCTCGAAGGACGGGCGGTTCTCCATGTGGTACCCCCGCAACAAGACCCTCTACAAAGGCTCCGTGGACCAGGACCTCACCAACGTCTCGGTGGCGGTGTCCGACGCCTCGAAGGCCCCCCGTTACAACCTCTCCAAGCTGCGCCCCATGCACCTGACCCAGACCTTCTTCCACTCCCGCCTGTCGCCGCAGAGTTCCCTCGCCGTCATCCAGGACGCCATCCCCGAGGAGCGGTATTACATTGTTTTCGAGATGATGCCCGCCCGGTCGCCGGGGGAGCCTTCCCGCATCCTCCAGGCCATCTACATGGAACGGTCCTCCCTGCGCATCCGCCGGAAGATCCTCTACGACGAGAACGGGCAGGCGGTCTGCGACATCCGTTACGGAAACACCGAGATCGGCGGGTACCCCGACCACATCAGCATGCGGCGCCCCGTGGAGGGCTACGAGGTCCAGCTGCAGATCCGGAAGGTGCAGGTGGACACCCCACTGACGGCCGAGATGCTGGACCTGACGGTCCCGGAGGATGCCGTCGTCAAAGCCATCGGGGAGAAAGACTGAATGACCGGCGAACTGATTCTCTCGAACATCCGCAAGCGGCGCACCCGAACCCTGGTCAGCATCCTGGCGGTCTGCCTGGGCGTGGGTATGGTGATCCTCTTCGTCGGGCTCAGCAAGGGCATCCTCAACGACACGGCCTTCCGCACCCGGAGCATCAAGGCGGACCTCCTCTTCCAGCCGACGGGGTCGTCCCTCTTCATGGCGCTCAACAACGCCACCATGCCCGTCCGCATCGGGGAGAAGCTGCGGCAGGTCCCCGGGGTCAAGTACGTGACGCCCTGCCTGCACCAGTTTTCAAAGGCTTCCTTCTCCCTGATCTACGGCATCGAGCCGGTCTCCTTCAACCAGGTGAGCGACGACGGTCTCCGGATCGTCCAGGGGAGGATCTTCTCGGCCCCCTACGAGTGCATCGTCGACGACATGTGGCTGCTCTCCCACCCCGAAAAACGCATCGGGTCCACGGTCGAGGTCCTCAACCACCACTTCACCATCTCCGGGGTCTTCAAGGCCGGCATCGCCGCCCGGATCCTTCTCCCGCTCCAAACGCTTCAGGAGCTCAACGACTCCGTCGGGAAGGTCTCCATCTTCTACGTCAAGTGCGACGGGCCCGCGGGGCTCGACAGGGCCCACCGCTTCCTGACCACCGACGACCTCTTCAAGAGCTACAACATCACCCGGGCCGAGGACATCGAGAAGGTCATGGCCTCCAGCCTCCCGGGGCTGAGGGAATTCACCCTCGTGGTGGTGGGCGTGGCCTGTCTCATCAGTTTCCTGGTGGTCCTGCTCACCATGTACACCACCATCACCGAGCGGACGCGCGAGATCGGGATCCTCAAGGCCCTGGGCGCTTCCAGGGGTTACATCATCCAGTTGATCATGAAGGAGTCGATCCTGCTGACCGTCATCGGGATCGTCTGCGGGATCGGTTTCTCCATCGGGGCGACGCTGCTCCTCTGGAAAATCTACCCGACGCTCTCCATCGAACTCAACGCCCAGTGGATCGCCATCGCCTCGTTCATCGCCATGGCCTCGGGCGCGGTGGGCTCGCTCTACCCGGCCTACCGGGCCGCCCGACTGGACCCCGTCGAGGCCCTGATGTACGAGTGAGGCCTTCAGGCTTGATCCGGGGCCCTCGGGAAGGTATACTCTAATCCCCGCCATGACGGGACGCGGTGCGCGCAAATGACTCACAACGTTGAAACCATCAACCTGACCAAAACCTTCCGCGTGGGAAAGGTCGATGTTCCCGCCCTCCGCGGCGTCGATCTGAAAGTCTCCGACGGCGAGTTCATCGCCATCATGGGCCCCTCGGGGTGCGGAAAGTCCACCCTTCTTCACATCCTCGGCGGCCTCCTGGAACCGACGAGCGGCGACGTCCTCATCGACGGGGTCAACCTCGCGAAGGTGAAGGATGCCGAGCGCACGGAGATCCGCCGCCGGAAAATCGGGTTTATCTTCCAGCGGTTCAATCTCTTCCCCACCTTGTCCGCCCGCTCCAACATCGAGCTGGCCCGGCAGATCCACGGCGACGGCAGCCACGACCACGAGACCGCCGCCGATATCCTTGAAATGCTCGGGTTGAAAGACAAGATGCAGCACAAGCCGCTGGAGCTGTCCGGCGGGGAACAGCAGCGGGTCGCCATCGCCCGGGCCGTGATCAACCGCCCCGCCATCATCCTCGCCGACGAACCGACGGGCAACCTCGATTCCCGGAATTCCCGGGTTGTGCTCGAGATGCTGACCGAATTGAACCGAAAGTACCACCAGACCATCCTGATGATCACGCACAGCCACGAGGTGGCCGCCCAGGCGCACCGCGTGCTGGAGATGCTCGACGGCAGGATCGTCGCCGGGCCGACGGGAACCTGACCCCCCGGGAGGCGGTTTCGATGGGGAAAATCAAAAAGGTGTTCGACAACCTTCTGCTGTGGAAATACGAGCGGGGGACCCTCGCCTACGACCTCATGGTGATCCTGATCCTGGCCTTCGTGTTCCTGACCCCGGACGGGTGCTTTCCCAAGCCGGTCCGCTCACCTTCCCCGGCGTCCCGGGCCACCGTCGTCCAGCCTGTTCCGGCCCCGGCCGCCCCGCAGGTGAAATGACCATGAAACGAACGTCGCTGGCCCTGCTGTTCATCGGGTTTACCCTCACGCTCCCCGTTCTCTGCGCCGGGCCCGTGGATGTTATCCTGGCCCGTCTCGACCGCTTCAACCAGACGATGAAGACCTTTCGCTCGGACATCCAGCAGCGCAAATTCATCAAGATCCTCGGCGAGTTCGACGACACGGAGGAGGGCGAGATCTGCATGAAGAAAACGCCCCAGGGGGTCCTTCTGAAGAAAGTCCTCGGCAAGCCGGGCCACACCTTCCTGACCGTCCGCGGGAACGACATGGTCCTCTTCTACCCGAAGAAGAACCAGGCGATGCGGCGGAAGCTCACGGAGAAGGAGACGGGGTTCGCGAACCTGGGGGTTTCCATGTCGACGGCGGAGATGAAGAAGAACTTCGAGATCCGGCACGTCCGTGACGAGGCCCTCGACGGGCGTCCCTGCAACCTCATCCAGCTGATCCCGAAAACGCCGGGCATGAAGAACTACTTCGCGTCCCTGTACCTGTGGCTGGCCGCCAACGACGGCACTCCGCTCCAGCAGAGGATCGACGAGCCCGGGGGCGACTACACCCTCATCCGCTTCCTCAACATCCGGCTGAACCTCGACGTGAGGGACTCCGCCTTCGACCTCAAGCTCCCGAGGAACGTGGAGTACATCTCGTGAGCCCCGCCCGGCGGGGGACACGGTGCGAGCACCCTGAACATCGGAGAGAATCATGATGCTTTACATATGGTCCGCGGTCGGCGTCCTGTTCGCCCTGGGCTTCCTGTTCACCCGGTTTCGGCCCTTCGTTTCGCTGGCGGCCGGTTTCGTGTCGGCGGCGGCCGCTTCGCTCCGCTTCAACCTCGCCGTGCAGATCGGCGTTCTCCTACTGGGCTCGCTGGCTTTCGGGTTCCTCCTGAAACCCGCCTTCCGAAGGCTCCGCCGACTGCCGGACGACCCCGAGGCCCTGGGCATCGTAGGGTTCGCCGGGAAGATCCGCGACGTCGTCAACGCCCGCGGCGAAATCTTCCTCCTCCACTGCGAGGGCAGGGACTGGATCGCCTACCCGGAGACCGCCGGCGGCGTCGCCCTGGGCGACGACGTCGAGGTGGTCCGGGTGGTGGGCAAGGCGGTGCACGTCCGCCGCACGAACTGAGCCCCATCCGAGGAAAACAGCCTTCAGAGCCGCAACCGTCCGGCGTCGCTCTGAAAGACAGGCTGAACGCTTGCTCACGCGCGCTTCCACCCGCGGCTGTCATCCCCGCAATAGATCGCTTCAACCCCAAAGAACGCAGAGAACACAAAGGCAGATGAGCCTGAAATACATTGATATCTTTGATTAAGGGTGTTCTTTGCGTTCTTTGTGGTTTGACGGGTCCGGGCTTTTTGCGCTATCCTCAAGGGCCGATCGGCTCACATCGCGTCGGGGTGGAACAGGGTCGGCACGAGGGCGAGGGCCGTCAGGATCAGGGACACCACCGCGAAGACGGGGAGCATCTCGCGGTCTCTCCAGACCACCTTCCGCTCCAGTTGGGTCTTCTCCAGGCGGTCGATCTCGGCGTAGATGCCTTCCAGCGCCCGGGGGTCGGAGGCCAGGAAGGCGCGACCGCCGGTGGACCGGGCTATTTTCTCCGCGGTCTCGGCATCGAAGTCCACGCTTGACCGGATCCAGGTCGGGGAACCGTCGGGGGCCCGGGCCATGACCTCGGTCTCCCCCCGGCTTCCGATGGTCACCGTGTAGACCCGGATCCGGTAGGTCCGGCAGAATTCCGCTGCTTGCAGGGGCGAGATCTCCCCCCGGTTGTTGACGCCGTCCGTCAGCAGCACCACGATCCGGTTTCCGGCCCGGGATTCCCGAAGCCGGTTGACCGAGTAGGCCAGCGCCATCCCGACGGCGGTCCCGTCTGTTTCAAAGGGGGTCAGGGAAACGGATTCCAGGAGGGATTGCAGGCTGTAGTGGTCCGACGTCAGGGGACACTGCACCCAGGCCTCCCCCGCGAACGTGACCAGCGACATCCGGTCGTGGGGGCGACGACGGATGAAATCCCGCAGGACGACCCGGGCGGCCTCCAGGCGGCTGGGTTGAAAGTCCCGCGCGGACATGGAGGTGGAGACGTCCAGGGTCAGCACGATGTCCACCCCCCGGGTCCCCTCCACCTCCACGGTCTCGCGCACCACCGGGTTGCAGAGGCCGACGGCGAGGACCGCCAGGGCCGCCCACCGGAGGGCGCGCCCCACGATCGGGATCAGCCGGCCGGGGCCGGAGAGCCGCCGGATCTCGGCGGTGGCCGGGAAATGGAGGCTCTGTGCATCCTTCCGGAACACCGTCCGCCGGAGCAACACGAGGGCCCCGAGGAGCAAGGCAACCCAGAGCGCCTCAGGAAGCGGCTGAAAGCGAAGCATTCGTCTCCTCCGGGGCCGGTTCCGGGGAGCCCAGCTCCAGCATCCCTTTTTTCAGCTCGTCCAGCAGTTTCTTCGCCCCGGACGGTTCCGGCGCGAAGCAGGCGAACTCCCCCGACCGGAGGAGCTGCTCGAAACGGGAGGGGTCGATCGGCCCGTCGGCGAGACAGGCGTCGAGGGCCGACAGGATTTCCCGCGTGGTCAGGGCCGAGAGGTCGATCCCGAAGCGCCACTCCAGGTATTCCCGGAAAAGCTCCATCGCCGCCGCGGCCGTCTTGCGGTCTTCCAGGCCCCCGCGCCCCCGCTTCCGCAAGGCGTCCAGCCGGTCGAGAAAGCCCTGGAGACTGACGATCTCCCCGACTTCGCCGTCCCCGGTCGCGGCGGCGCGCCGGCGTCGCCTCCACACGAACCACGCTGCGGCCGCCAACAGTGCCGCCCCCGCGACCGTGGCCCACCACGGCCACCAAGCCGGGGCCCGGACGTCGAAGCCGCCGCGGGAGGGCTTGGGTTGGAAGGGCCCCGGCCCCTCCAGAAGGTCGCGCACCGTCACGCGGGGAGGGTCCCACGCCAGCAGGCCGCCCGCCCCCGCCCCGGCCTCCCACTTCAGCGGGATGCGCGGCAGGGGCAGCTCGCCCGTGCGAAACGCTTGGAAAACCAGGCGGATAACCCATCGGTTCGGGTTGCCGTCCTTCCCGGCCTCGGCGACGGCGGAGCGGAGGGTGAAGTACCCGAACCGGCGCGGGGCGGCCGGGAAATCCCAGTTCACCCCGGCGGGGGCTTCGGCCTCCACGATGACGGTGAACGGCTTGCCGATGTGGAGGGGATCGCTCCCCGACAGGCCCGCGTGAAGGAATTCCGGCGAAGGGGGGGACGCCTGCGGGGCGAGCGCGATGCAGACCGCGGCCAGAACCACCGTCACCGGGAGACGAAGTCGGCCTGCCGTCCCGCTCATATCTCGAGAAGCCCTTCGATGCGGTGGAGGTCCTTGCGCAGCTTCTCGATCTCTTCGCCGCACCGCTGGATCGTCTGCAGCCCCGAGAAGATGGGCGGGAGGGAGCGCCGCTTGTCGCCGAGGTGGAAGGTGTCACCGAGCACATAGGTGTCCACGGGGACCCCGAAGAACATGAACATCAGGTAGAGGTCCAGGCTGGGGGCGACGGCGTTCTCGGGCAGAAGCACGTGGACCTTGTCGAAGTCCGACTTGGAGAAGAGCTGCGCCGGGGAGGCCGCGTCGGGGACCGGGAGCGACCAGGGTTCGATGTACTGGGTCCGGAAGAGGGAGAAGTAGGCCTTCTCCCGGAACCGGCGCCGGGAAGCGTCCCGCACGGCGAACACGGCGCCCTTGCCCATCTCCGCCCGCTTCTGCGCCATGGCCCAGAAGATCTCGGCCTTCCAGACGCAGTGGGGCTCGAAGTGGAACATGATCCGGCTCTTCGCCTCGAGGAACCCCCTCACGCTGCACGCGCCGAGCCCGCTCGTCTCGCGCATCCGGAAGATCTTCATCTCCTCGTAGACTTCCTTCAGCTCCCGGAGGATGGCCCAGGTCTTGTCCCGGCTCTGGTCGTCCACGAGAAGGATCTCCGAGAAGGGGATCCGGCTGGTGATGCTGTTGTGGATGTCCTCGACCAGGGACATCACCCACCCCTCGGCGTTGTACAGCGGCACGATCACCGAGACGGATGGGGGGCCCGACGGCTTTTCCGATGCCATGAAACGTCTCTCGTTTCCAAGGATTCCCACGACCGGACCGGCGGGGACCCGCAGCCGGGAAAGAGTCGCCCGCGCTTTTACGATCCTCGTCCGCTTTCCGGGACAGGCACATTCTACCAGATCCCTTCCCAAAAGAAAAGCGGGCAAACGCTCCCGCCGGCCCGCCCGTGCCGACGCTCACCGTCCCGAAATCCGCCTTCGGACGGACATTTGAGCTTGCCATCACCGGCCGCCGACGCTACCATCGCCAAGGGGCGGAACCGGCTCCCGTCTTCACCGGAACGCCCCGCCCAAAAACCCCGGGAGTGCCGGCCTCCTGCCTGAGATCGCGATTTGGTTCGCAGAAGGTCGCCGCCAGGGCGCCGGCGTTCCCGAGACCGGCGTGATCACCGAAACCGGAGGCTTCCGTGAACATCAGGACCCCGCTTCTCACCGTGGACATCCTCATCCGGCAGGGCCACCCCCGCCGGGTCCTGCTCATCCGGCGAAAGAACCCCCCGCACGGCTGGGCCCTGCCCGGCGGTTTCGTGGACGTGGGCGAGACCGTGGAGGCGGCCGCCGCACGGGAGGCGCTGGAGGAGACCGGCCTGCAGGTGCGCGACCTCCGGCTGCTCGGCGTCTACTCGGACCCGGCCAGGGACCCCCGCGGCCACACCGTCAGCGTGGTCTTCGCGGCGACGGCCGACGGGGAAGCCCACGCCGGCGACGACGCCGGCGACGCCCGCTTCTTCGAGACCGTCCACCTCCCCTCCCCCCTCGCCTTCGACCACGCCCGGATCCTCGCGGACTACCTCCGCACCCTCGAGGCCGTGGCCGGGGGCTGAAAAGACCCCGGGGCGGCCGGGGCTTTCGGGGGCGTGTCCACATCCCCTGCGGGCACCGGCCGGCTTCACCCTTTTCGTCCACCCCCGAGAATGAGCGCGTCACCCCACCGCCCGACCCCGAAGGGGTCGAACGTGAATAGAATGAGCGCTTCACACACCGCCCGACCCCGAAGGGGTCGAACGTGAATAGAATGAGCGCTTCACACACCGCCCGACCCCGAAGGGGTCGAACGTGAATAGAATGAGCGCTTCACACACCGCCCGACCCCGAAGGGGTCGAAC